>JAITBH010000016.1 GCA_031283745.1 Candidatus Ectomicrobium neotermitis
TCGGATCAAAGTTCTACAATTGGTTCCGGCAGCCAGCTTTTGGTGATAACAAACACCTTGCTTGATGCCCCGCTTTGGGTCAGAGTTGATGTAGACGGCATAATGGTTTTTGAGGGCAATCTCCCTAAAGCAGCTCAGCTGTCCTTTAGGGCAAATGATAGATTTAGAATAAGGGTTGGATATGCAAAAGCCTTGAGACTATCTTTCAATGGTAGAGAAATAGACTCCCTTAGCGGGGCGGCAAGCGATGGGACAAACACAATAGTCCTAAGAAAAGAATGATAAGCCCCCAAAACATCGCTTTTATTGTCTTGGGCTGTCCCAAAAATGCAGTTGAAGCCGAATATATGTTGGGCATATTGAAAAACGAAGGGTTTAATATAGTATCAGAGGTAGACAAAGCAGATATTATAGTGGTGCATACTTGTTCTTTTATAGCGTCGGCAAGACATGAATCTGAAAGCTGTATCAAAAAGGTCTTAAAGTTAAAGAAGAGGAAAGATGTTAAGGTTTTTGTCTCAGGCTGCCTGCCGCAACTCATAAAAAACGAGATGTTAGATAGGTTTTCGGGCATTGACGGTTATGTTGGAACGGGCAATTTAGACAAACTCCCCGCCATTCTTAAAAATACCGCCCCATCGCCTTTCAAACCCCCCATACTTCCCCCTCCAAGCGGTCTCAACAATTCAAAATTCAGAGTTTTATCCTCACCTCTGCCTTTTGCCTACCTCAAAATAGCCGAAGGGTGTAGGCATAAGTGTTCTTTTTGCATAATCCCGCAGCTCAGGGGCAAATACCAGAGCAGAACCCTCCAATCGCTCAAAGATGAATCGTCGGCTTTAGCTCGTTCCGGCATAAAAGAGCTGATCATCATCGCTCAAGACACAACGAGTTATGGCATAGACCTTTACGGGAAGTTCGCTTTGAGCAATCTCTTAAAAAATCTCTCAAAAGTTAAAGAAATTAAACGCATCAGGCTCCTATATGCCTATCCCTCGGCAATAAATAATGAGCTTTTAGAGATAATAAGTAGTTGTGAAAATGTGGCACCGTATATAGACATTCCAATTCAGCACATAAGCAAAAATGTTCTTTTAGCAATGAAAAGGCCGACAAATACGAGAAAAATTATTGAAAAAATTCGGTCAAAATATCCCAAAATTGTCTTGAGGACATCTCTCATAGCGGGTTTTCCAAGCGAAAGCAGGGCAGATGTCAAAGAACTTGTCGATTTTTTGGGTGAAGGCCACTTCCTTTATGCAGGGGTTTTTGATTATTCAAACAACTCAACCGCCTCATCAGCCAAACTGTCGCCTCGGGTAGCAGCTCAAGAGATAAAAAGCAGGAAAAAAATTTATGAAGTTGCCCAGTATGAGGCTTTTGCAAAGCAGACAGCGGAAATGAAAGGCACAGAAATTGAGATTTTGGTTGAAAATGTTCAAAAAAGCGGCAAGGGCTACAAAGTTTCGGGCAGGTCTCAGTTCCAAGCCCCAGAAATTGATGGGAAAACAGTGTTTTTTAGCAAAGAGGCAGTGGCAGTAGGCAGTTTTCAAACAATGGTTATTGATGGAAAAAGAGGTTATACGATAAAAGCGAGGGAGAAAAATGAACTTACCTAATAGACTTACAATGTTGAGAATGATTTCTGTGCCGTTTTTTATTTTGTGTATCGAGCTGAGCGGGTTTTGGTTTAACCTTGCGGCATTGTTGTTGTTTATTGCAGCGTCCCTGACGGACTTTTTTGACGGCCGCATAGCACGCAAATACAATATCATCACCCCGCTGGGGATTTTTTTAGACCCCCTTGCCGATAAATTGCTCGTTTCAGCAGCTTTCATATCCTTTATTCAGTTTGACGATCTGCACATTCCTGCTTGGATAGTGATAGCGATTATTTCAAGGGAATTTCTTATCACGGGCTTTCGCTCTCTTGCGGCAAGCAAAAATGTGATTATCCCCGCAGACAAGTCAGGCAAGTTTAAGACCACTTTCCAGATAGTCGTCATAATCGTGGTCCTTGCAATAATTATAGTCAAAGACGCTTTTTGGGAATTTTACGGTGTATCATCTGATATGATTGAGGTCTACGATAAAGGTGCATATAAAACCCTAATGTTTTTGTTTGACAATGTGCCCTTTTGGGCAGTCTGCATTGCGGCATTTCTTACGATATATTCAGGGGCAAGATACCTCATCACCCACAGGGCGCTTCTTAGAGAATGAAAAATATAGTTTTGGCTTTCTCATCGGTTTTTGGCATAGGTTATATAAAGCTTGCATCAGGCACTTTTTCCTCCCTTTTTGCTCTTATAGTTTGGATTTTTATACCCGCCGCATTTGCTTGGCAAATAGCAGTTGCGGCGATTATTGTTGTTGCTTCAGTGATATTTTCAGGAGCCGCTGAAAAGATTTATGCCGTTAAGGACGACAGGCGAATAGTCATTGACGAAGTAGCTGGAATGTGGATAAGCCTCCTATTCTTGCCTAAAACGGTATTTTTCTTTGCAGCGGCTTTTGTTTTGTTTAGGGTTTTAGATATTTCAAAGCCCCTGTTTATAAACAGGCTTCAATATCTCAAAGGGGGCTGGGGCATCACCGCAGACGATGTTGCGGCAGGCATAGTGGTAAATTTAATTTTGCAGGGCATAAAACTTGGAGGTGGTCTATGATAAAAATCGACATTGTTGTCAGTGGAGAAGTACAAACCAATTGCTACCTGATCTACGATAGCAGCACAAAAGCCGCAGCGATAGTTGATCCGGGCGCTGACGGTGCTATCGTGATAAGCAATATCCAAAAGCTCGGCTTAAAGCCCGAAATTCTTATAAACACTCACGGGCATTTTGACCACATTCTTGACGATGACAAACTCAGAAAGCAGTTCAATATCCCTTTAGCAGTCCATAAAGATGAGGTTGAAATGCTTGCTGACGGCACTAAAAATTCATCGGCTTTTTTTGGCAAAGAGGTGAGGGTTCTAAACCCCGAAATTCTTCTTTCTGATGAGCAAGTTATCGAGCTGTCTTTTACAAAGTTTCAGGTTATTGCCACTCCCGGACACACAAAAGGCGGCATTTGCCTGCTTTTTGACAATTTCATCGTCACGGGCGACACGCTTTTTAAGGAAGATGTGGGCAGAACTGATCTTAAAGGCGGCAGCTATAGAACGCTTATGCTCTCTTTAGAAAAGCTAAAGAAGCTCCCGCCCGAACTGATTGTTTACCCGGGCCACGGGGACATTTCAACCATAGACTACGAAATGAAAAATAACCCTTACTTGAGATAGAAATGATAGACGCAAAACAGTCCGTAGAGGATTTTATCGCTTACATAAGGGTTGAAAAAGGCTTGTCAAAAAACACAGCCCTTGCCTACAGATCGGACTTAGCAAAAGTTATTAGATATGCAGACAAAAAAAAGATCAATTTGAGTGCTTTAAGCCACCAAGACATAACCGACTTTTTGTGGGATCTAAAAACCAAAGGGCTAAAGCCCACTTCAATTTATAGAGCAGTCGAGTCTGTTAAGCAGTTCTATAAGTTCTTAAACAATGAAGATGTCCTTGAATTTGACCCCGCCCAAGATGTTCCTGTTCCAAGACTTCCCGAAAAGCTGCCGACAGTTTTATCTTTAGAGGAAGTAGATGTTTTGCTTGGCTCAGTAAATGAAAACAATATCACCAGCATCCGAAATCGTGCAATGTTTGAGTTGTTATATGCCTCAGGGCTAAGAATTTCAGAGCTAATAAATCTCAAGTTTGAGGACATAAATATGACCGACAATTTTGTGAGGGTTTTAGGGAAAGGGTCAAAGGAAAGACTTGCACCTTTTGGCAATACAGCCAAAAGGTTTTTAAGTATCTACATCAATGCCCGCAAAGGCTCTAAAAATCCAAAAGAAATGGTTTTCATCTCAAGGCTTGGAAAAAAAATGTCGAGAATTGCTGTTTGGCAACAGCTTAGCACGGCAGCAAAAAATGCAGGAATTGCCAGAAACATATATCCGCACATTCTGCGGCACACTTGTGCAAGCCACTTGCTATCAGGCGGTGCAGACATCAGGTTTGTTCAAGAGATATTAGGGCATAGTTCAATAGCCTCAACTCAACTTTATACTCACTTAGATGCCCGCCAAATTCAAGAAAAGCATAAAAAATTTCACCCAAGGGGATAATGATTTTTATGAAAAATATTACAGAAATAGATTGCCTCATCAGAAAAGCGCTCCAAGAAGACGATGCAGCCCACGATCTCTCCACCGAATACTTTGTCGGTCAAAATCGATCCGCAAAAGCTGTTTTGATTGCCAAAGACGATGGAGTTTTGTGCGGAATTGATGTGTTTAAGAGAGTGTTTAAGATTGTGGACTCAAAGTGCGAGATAGTTTCTAAGCTATCTGATGGAACCATAGTTAAAAAAGGCGACAAAATTATGGAGATAAGCGGGAAAGCCGAGCCGATACTGTCGGCTGAAAGAACCGCCCTCAACTTTATCCAGCACTTGTCGGGGATTGCCACCATCACAAATAAGTTCGTCAATTCTTTAAAAAGTGCAAAAGCCAAAATTTATGACACACGCAAAACTCTCCCCGCATACAGGCGCCTTGCAAAATATGCTGTCAGGTGCGGCGGGGGCAACAATCACAGAATGAATTTGTCGTCTATGGTTATCATCAAAGACAATCATATGCGCCTAATAAAAGATCTCTCAAAAGAGGTCGAAGTGTTTAAGAAAAAGCACAAAAACATTCCCATCGAGATTGAATGTCAAACTTTCCCGCAAGTAGAAAAAGCCTTAGAAGCCAAAGCCGACCTGATAATGCTCGACAATATGAACTTAAAAGACACAAAAGCCGCCATAAAACATATCAGAGCCTCATCAAAAGGTTCGTATAAACCCGAAATAGAAATTTCAGGCGGCGTCAATGACAAAACTCTTTCCAAATTTGCCGCACTTGATGTCGAAAGAATATCCGTCGGTATGCTTACCCATTCGTCAAAAGCCTTAGATATGTCCTTAGAGATTACTATCACTAAGCCGCAATGAAACTTTTTAGTGAGATTAAAAGTTATAAGGCTATCGGCTCAACTCAAACAAAAGCCAAACACTTAGCCCAAAAAAATTACCCGCAAGGCACGGTAGTTATGTCAGACAGGCAGACAAAAGCTTATGGCAGGGATCAAAAAAAGTGGCTTTCCCCGGCAGGGGGGCTGTGGTTTTCATTTATCCTAAGACCAGAAATTTGGGCCGATGAGGCAGTTAAGTTATCACAGGTAGCGGCATTAGCTTTGCAGACTTGCCTTGAAAAGAAAATAAAAGTTCCTGCCCAGATAAAGTGGCCAAATGATATTTTGTTTTGCAATAAGAAACTTGCAGGGATAATTGTGGAGATGTCTGTTGTAGATAAAACTGTTGAGTGGGTAGCAGTTGGTATAGGAATAAATGTCAACAATCCGATAGCCCCCGAATTTAGTACCGCCGCCGTCTCGCTAAAAGATGTCAAAGGGGCAAAGGTCGATAAAAAAATGGTTTTTGAAGCTTTTTGCTGTGAGTTTGAGAGGATTTATAAAGAGTTTATCGAGAGCGGGTTTGATAGCTTTGCCGCCCAATACAATCAAAAGACGGCATTTCTTAATTCCAAAGTGGAAATTATAAACGGCTCAGAACATATCGAAGGGATTTATAAAGGCATAGATGCCAATGCCAACTTAGTTTTGCAAACCCCGCACCAGACGAGACATTTTGCCAGCGGAACATTGAGGAGCCTTAAATAATGGACATCAAATCGGTAAAGAAATTGTTTTACGGGCTGTTTGTTTTAGACATAGCGGCAGGTTTTGTGGTAGGTGCAAAGTTTAATTTTGTTTTTGGCATCATCACCTCAGCGGTTTTGCTTATCATCAATGTAATCGGTTATGCCGTAATCTTAAAAATGGAGAAAAAAGCCAATGAAAAAAGACAAAAAGATGGAGCTTTATAAGTATCTGTTCATCGTTTCGACACTCTGCGGGGCTTTTGGCGCTTTTGCTTTGTATAAAGAGTTTCAGATCATCGGGTGGATACTTGTTGGAATTTGGTTTGTTATCGCTGTGATAGTTAGGTTTTTGATAATTAAAAATAGAAAGGGAGGCAATTAAATGGACATTATGAAAATGGCTAAAGATGCGATGGCAATGAAAAGCGAGCTTAAAGAAATGGACAAAGCATTGAAGGGCTGCATTGTTGATGTTGAGTATAAAGGTGTTGAAATAAAGATAAACGCAAAAAATGAAGTTGTGGGCATCTCTTTACCTGAGGATTTGCTTAAAGAGGACAAAGAAAAAATCGAAAAAACCCTGCTAAACGCATTGATTGAAGCGTCTAAAAAAGCCCAAGACGCAATGGCGCAAGAGGTCAAAAAACGCAGTGCAGGAATGAAAATGGCGGGTTTTTAGTTGGTTTGACTAAGAGTAGGCCTTGTAGTATAATTCGCCTGTCGTTGATGTTCTTTGGGGATGTGGTGTAGCCCGGTTTAACACACTGCCCTGTCAAGGCAGAGACCGCGGGTTCAAATCCCGTCGTCCCCGATTTTAATTTCAAAGATCATCAACAAAAAAATAAAAATCTGCGAAAACTTTCGCAGATTTTTTTTGTTTTTATAGCCCCAAAACTGTGCAAGCGGGTGCAACCATTACAAAAGCAATGGCTGCACCCGTTTTTTTTGTCTGACAAATCAAAAAACAGCACTTTTTGCCTTGCAAAAAGTGGAGCTGGGTAGATAAAAAACTGGGTTTTTGAGGCGGAATTTAATGGGAATGCAATATTATACGGTATTATAAGTTTATTCATATTGAGTAGCAGCGAGAAATGAGAGGGGGAAATTTTATATAGCAGTATAAGAGTTGAAACCCGCAAAACAAGTATGAAATAGGCTTTTTGAGGGCAAAATCATCAAATTGTTATAAAGCCGTATAAATAATTTCTGCTTGACTCGATTTTTATAAATGTGTATAAACCCGCAATCATGACAAAACTAAATCAAAGTATTCACGAACAACTTATCGAATTAGGAAAGCAAGCCCTCTACAAAAAAGATGGCGGGTTTGTCAGCATCAGGGACATCTGCATAAAGGGCGGGATAAACTTGGGGCTGTTTTCCTATTACTTCAAAAACAAAAACAATTTCATTCAGGTAGTGCTTAAAAGCATACTCGATGACATTGAAAAGGAAAGGGAAGTGTTTTTAGAAAAGTATTCATCTCTTGTGTCAATTGAAAGGTTCAAGAAGGTGATCCTTGCTTTGATACGGCAGATGAAAGAGCAGTCTAATGTCTATGAGAATGTCTTAAAAAACATCGACCTGTGTGATGAGTCCTTCACAACTTATGCTCAAGACTTTCAGAATAGATGGATAGCGTTTTTTCTACAGCTTATTGAGGAGTGCAAAGATGATGGATATTTTTTGCCGGAGTTAGACAGCAATCAAATTCTGGCGATAGTTTTTGGATCGGTTGTTAGTTATTCGAAGTCTATCAAAGACCTTGAGCCTGAGGTTTTTTACATCAAAATTAATGAGATGTTGGAGTTTGTAATTGGAAGAGTAGCTGGGGGGGGGGGGGAGAAAAAGTTTTAAGCGGGGCAGTGGAGCAAAAAAGGGAGAAAGGTGACGAAAATAACTTTTTGAGTTTTGTATCGATATTTGCCGGACTTATAGATAGAGGCACAAACTTTTGCAGAGATGGGTGAAACGCAATGTTTTTTTGGTCGGGGTCGTTGACGAATTTAGGCTTTAGTAAATTTAATCATAGATGAGAGGAGCGTAAGTTATGAAAAGAATTAAGTTGTGCGTTGTTGCGGTGATAATTTTGTCTGGTGTTGGGTTGGGTCAAGGCGAGATTATAAGTCTTGATAGGTATATGGCCCTTGTAGAAAAAAACAATCCACAAATGCAGGCTATACTTGCTCAAATAGAGGCTGCAAAAAATAATTTGGCGGCAACTCAAAGGGCTGTTGAGCCTTTTGTGTTGAGTGTGTCGGGAAATTATACTGACGATACTTATAGTGGTTTTAATCAGGGTCTTGATAAGGTTAAAACCACAGCCTTTAGCGGCTCAGTTACAAAACAGTTTATGACTGGCACAGGGATTACCGTCGGCGGGACGACATCAAATTCTGCCTATACTCCGTTGCAAGATGTCATTCTTCTAAATGATGGAAATAGCACTCTTGCACCTTTTGTTTCATTGCAGCAGTCTTTATGGAAAGACCTCGTTTTTGGCTCTTCTTACTACACAATACAGGCATCCAAAGCTTCCATGAAAGCTGCTCTATATAATCTCGAATACGCAAAACAGCAGTTTATCATCGGTGCAAAGAATGTTTATTGGAACTTGTCTTATGCAAAAACCAATACAGTATATCGTGAGGCTTCCTTAAAAAGGTATCAGCAGCTTTTGGAATGGAATCAAAGAAGAGTTCAGCTTGACCTTGGCGAGCGCGCCGATCTATTGCAGGCGCAAGCCTCTCAAAAAACAGGGCAGCTAAATTTTATGGTAGCCCAGCAAAATGAAAGGCAGGCAAGGAGAGCTTTTAATCAGTTCCTAAATGTCGACTCAGATTCCAATCAGTATGACACGGTTGGTTTTGAGGCTGGTGCACAAGTTTATCTCGTTACAAAAGACATCTCTAAAAAGTCGATGAGGGCTGATACATTAGCTGCAGTAGAGACGGCAAAGGCGGCAGAATTTAGCCAAAAAGCCTCAAAAAATAATGCTGGTATGGATATAGTTTTAAGCGGGCGGTATACAGCCAATGGTTCAGGGATAACGTTTAGCGATGCTCAGAAAGTCGACAAGCCTGTTTATACAATCGGCGTCACCCTTTCGCTGCCTTTAGACTTTATTAGATGGAACAAAGTCGTCAAGAGTTATGAGCAGAATGCTATAGCAGCACAGAAGTCCGCAGATAGTGCGCTTGCTCAAGAAAAAACCGATTGGGACAATCTCCTCGACAGCTGGAAAAACGACATAGCCCAGCTTGGAATGGCTAAAGAAGTGCAAGATTATTATCAGCGATATGTCGAAGAAAATCGTCATCTTTTGCAAAGAGGGCGGACTACAACAAACTTGCTTATTCAAAGCGAGGAAGCTTTAGACAGTGCAGCACTTGCGGTTTTTGGTGCATCGCTTACATTGATTATGGATTACGAGAAATCAAATACATATTACAACTGGCAAAAAGAGGAGGCAGCGAAATGAGTTTGGGAACTTTATCGATTAAGAGGCCGACATTCATCTTATCTATTTTGATGATTGTCTTGGTCTTAGGAGTAACGGCTTATAGGCAAATGAATGTCCGTATGATGCCCGATGTGGAAATACCATATGTTTTGGTGATGACTGCCTATGAGGGTGCAGGGGCTCAAGAGATTGAGCAACAGGTTTCAAAACCAGTTGAGGATTCTTTAAGCGGTATTGCAGGCATAAAGAACATCATGTCTATTAGCCAAGATAATATGTCTATCGTTGTTTGCGAATTTGAATTGGATGTTAATGTTGAGGTTGCGGCTCAAGAAGTGCGGGATAAAATGAGCACAACTGTGGCAGAGCTGCCTGACGATATTACTACTCCGATGATTATGAAAATGGATATGAACGCTATGCCTTTGGTGGGCTTTAGCTTGAAGGCTAATATGTCTCCTGAGGATATTTATGACTTTGCCGATACCGTTTTATCAAACGAAATCGCTCAAACTGATGGTGTCTCTCAGGTGAGAATTATCGGCGGAACAGAAAGAGAAATTCATGTAAATGTTGACAAGCAAAAGCTAAGAGATTATCGCCTTACCCTCACAGCGCTTGCCGGGAAAATAGCCCTAAACAACTTAAATATTCCTTCAGGAACAGTCGACAGAGGCTTGAGCGAGATGACCTATAGAACTATCGGCGAATTTGAATCTATACCCGAGATCCAAGAGGTTACTGTCAACTTTACTGGCAATGATGTTCCTGTGAGAATTGGAGATATTGCCACTGTTGAGGAAGCAAGGAAAAAAGTTGCCTCTATCGGCAGATTGGTTGAAAGAGATGGAGACAAAATAATCTCAGAGCCAACTCTTATGGTCATGGCTTTTAAGCAGTCGAAATCAAATGATGTAAAAATATCAGACAACTTGTTAAAGAAAATGGATGACCTAAACAAGAAATATGCCGCATATCCGGGATCCCCGCAGTTAGCTTTGATCTTTGACGGCGCCGACCCAGTCAGAAAAAATGTCGCAGACGTTGTCAGCACAATTCTTGAGGGCATTTTGCTTGCAGTTATCGTGGTTTATTTTTTCTTAGGCAGCTGGCGTTCAACTTTTATCACCGCTTTGGCACTGCCAAACAGCTTAATTGGTGCATTCTTGCTGATGTATGTTTTTAATTTCAGCATCAATGTTTTTTCTTTGATGTCCTTATCTTTAGCTGTGGGGCTGCTGATAGACGACGCTATAGTTGTTCGAGAAAACATCTTTCGACATTATGAGAAAGGGAAAAATCCTGTGCTTGCCGCCATCGATGGAACAAATGAGGTTACCTTTGCAGTCATCGCAACAACGGCAGCAGTGATAGCAGTGTTTACCCCAGTCGCATTTTTAAGCGGAATGGTGGGGCAGTTCTTTAAGGAATTTGGCTTAACTGTTGTGTTTGCAATGATCATTTCAATACTTGACGCTTTGACAATAGCACCGATGTTGTCGGCTTATATAATTCCGACCCATGAAAAAGCTGCAGCCGATGCACAAAAGACAGGTTTAGTGAGAAATACTGTTGGTGCCATTGCAAAGGTTATCAGAGCTTTGACTGTGGGCTGGTTTGAAAAGGTTTTTGGAGCGGTTTTGAGGTTCTATCAGTCAATTATAAAGAGAATTGTCGTCTCAAACACATGGAGAATCGGTGTTATTTCTTGTTCAGTTTTGTTGCTGGCAGCCACTCTGTTTGTTGCAACAAAATTTGTTGATGTTTCCTTTATGCCTAATTCAGAGTCGGGAGAGTTTTCTATCGATATTAAAGCAGACCCCAGCGCCTCTATAGAGCAGATGGATATTTATGCAAAAGAGATAGAGGACATTATCATGAGCAATAGTTCGGTTGAAAAAATCTCAAGCCAAGTGGGCGGGGCAAGTATTTTTGGCGGTGCGTCAAATGAGGCGAGCCTTACCGTGACTATGCTTCCCGCTAATCAGAGAACAATATCGACTGCAGTCATGAGGGATAAAATTAGAAGAGATCTCATCGAAAAATATGGAGATAAGCTTGATTTTGGCATAAAAGCCCAGTCGGGCATGGGGTCAAGTAGTGCTATTGAAATTAACATCAAAGGTGCTGATGGAAACATTGATGTTCTATATGAGGTGGCTCAAACTCTGATGGCGAGGTATAAAGAAATTCCTCACTTTGTGGATATTCAATCCAACTTCACTTTAGGAAAACCAGAAACTCAGATTCATATCGATAAGATGAAAATGGAAATGACTGGTGTCAACGCTGTCGATGCCGGCAAAGAAATTAGAGCCATGATTGACGGCGCCCTTGCTGGGAAATTTAGAGAACATGGAAATGAATACGATATAAGAGTTCAGCTTCCCGACTCTCAAAAAGACATCATTTCAGACATAGACAATACCTATGTTTACAATGCTAATGGCAGGCAAATACGGGTGAGCAAAATCGCAAAAATCGTAGAGGGTCTTGGCCCAACTGCTATTTACAGAAGGAACAAAGAACGTATTATTTCCGTTGAGGGAAACCTTGAGCAGGGTGGTTTGGTCGGACCTGTTCAAGCTGAGGCGATAAGGATATTTAATGAGGAAAAGAATAAGCCTGAAAACCTTGAGAAATGGAAAGACATCGACTTGGTTTTGTCAGGAGATGCTGAAAGCATGCAGGAGATGCAGCAAGCGGTTATAGTTGCTATGGGTATGGCTTTGCTTTTCATTTTCCTTGTCTTAGCAAGCTTATATGAGTCGATCATCACGCCTTTTACAATTATGACGGCGCTGCCTTTTGCGATGATCGGAGGTATTGTGGCTTTGATAATAACAGGTCAGGCGCTTGATGTCTTTACAATGATTGGGTTAGTGATGTTGCTGGGAATAGTCGCCAAAAACTCGATCTTGCTTATAGACTATGCCCAACAAAAAATTCGAGGAGGCATGGAGATAAGCGAGGCACTTGTTAAAGCTGGCGAGACAAGGCTGCGTCCAATTTTGATGACCTCTTTTGCTTTGATTGCAGGTATGCTTCCCACCGCTTTAGGTCTTACTGAGGTGGGACAGTTTAGAAAAGGTATGGGAATTGTCGTCATCGGCGGAATTATAAGCTCTACGCTTTTGACGCTCTTAGTCGTCCCTTCGATTTTTGAATACTTAGACACATTCAGACACTTCATCAGAAGGCATTTGCCAGTAAGCGAAAAAAGAATGGTTGATCACACTGACGATGAACTAAAGAACATGAAACTTTAATCATCAATCAACCAAGTAGTCAAACAAAAACTGCCCCTCTTCCATAGAAGACGTAAAGAGGGGCAGTTCATTTTTTGTAGGCAAAAAAAATGGGACGCAACCCCTGCATTACAGCAGCGGCCGCGTCCCGTGAGCAGGACTATACAACACTTAGCGTTCTAAATCAAGTTGTTTAAGGGACTGCGTTATAACAAGCACTCGTTTAGCGATTTTTGAGTTATCAAATAAATTCTTAATTTGTCTGTTGCTTTTGTTTTCATTCATAGAACTTCTTCTCATGTCAAATATTATGTTGCGTGATTGCCGTAAAGCATCTTTGAAAGAATGTTGAATGTTATGTTTGCCGTTACCTATCGGAGCTTTGATTTCCCAGTTTAGCCCACGCATTCTGATGTCTGGTGTTTTTCTATTGGGTTGGTCGACAGGAACTAAAAACTCAACGTCATAGCCGAGTTTGTTGAAAAAATTGGCTGTTTTTAATTCGTGTGGCTCAGGCAATGAGCCGAATGGAATGATGGTTTTACCTTTTTTGGGGGGCATGTTTTTGAGTATACCAAAAAATATGTGGAGCTTATAAGCGTTTTAATAAGTCTCAAGTTTATCGAGGAAAACAATGGAAAAGTTTACTTTAGTGTCGCAGTTTAAGCCCTCAGGGGATCAGCCTCAGGCTATAGATGAGATGGTTAAATCTTATCGCTCAGGCGGGGATTCTCAGGTTCTGCTTGGCGTGACAGGTTCGGGAAAAACTTTTGTTATGGCAAATGTCATTGAAAGGCTGCAGCTGCCAACCCTCATAATTTCGCCAAACAAAATTCTTGCGGCTCAAACTTATGGGGAGTTCAAGGCTTTTTTCCCGCACAATGCAGTCGAATACTTTATTTCCTATTACGATTACTATCAGCCCGAGGCATATATTCCTGCAAGCGATACCTATATAGAAAAGGATTCTTCGATAAATGATCATATCGACAGGCTCCGCTTAAAAGCTACGACCTCAATGCTTGAAAGAACCGATGTCGTCGTGGTGGCATCAGTTTCAAGCATTTACAATATCGGCTCGCCCCAAGAATATAAAAGCAGATCCATCGAGATTGCTGTCGGGAAAAACACAAACAGAATCGGTCTGCTGATGGAGTTGATAGCCGGCCACTATGAAAGAAATGACATCGAGTTTGTTCGGGGCAGGTTTAGAGCCAAAGGCGATACGATTGAAATTTTTCCCGCTTATCTTGAGACTGCAATAAGAGTTGAATTTTTTGGAGATACCATTGAAAGCATAAAAGAGTTTGACCCTCTGACGGGCAGCATTATCCGCTCAAAAGAAAGGACTTACATTTATCCCGCAAAACTTTTCGTTACAAGCGATGAGAAATTAACCTCTGCTTTAGGAAATATCGAAATTGAGCTTGAGCACCGGGTTGCAGATTTAGAAGGGCAGGGGAAACTTCTTGAGGCGCAAAGGCTTACCCAACGCACCAAATACGATATGGAAATGTTGAGAGAGACGGGCTTTTGCCATGGTGTTGAAAACTATTCTCGGCACTTAGCGGGCAACTTGCCGGGCGCAAGGCCCTTTACCTTGATAGATTATTTCCATCAAAGCGGAGACTTCCTTTTGATAGCAGACGAATCGCATATCACCATTCCGCAAGTTCGTGGAATGTATGAGGGCGATAGGAGCAGAAAGCAAACCTTGGTGGACTTTGGTTTTAGGCTTCCATCGGCTTTAGACAATAGACCTTTGAAATTTCCCGAGTTTGAGAGCTTGATGAAAAAATCAATGATGGTTTCAGCAACTCCCGGTAAATATGAGCTTGAAAAAAGCGGAAACAGAATTGTCGACTTAATCATTCGCCCCACTGGGCTCATCGATCCTGAGGTAGTTATCAGGCCTATCGACGGGCAAATTCTGGATCTGATGGAGGAGATAAAGAAAACCTCGGCACGCAAACAGAGGACTTTGGTTACAACGCTCACAAAAAGAATGGCTGAGGATTTGGCTGCATTTTTGCAGGAAAAAGGGTTTAGGGTGGAATATCTGCACTCAAGCATAGACACACTGACAAGAATTGAGATACTTAAAAATCTGAGGCTTGGGGAGTTTGATGTTTTGGTGGGGATAAACCTTTTGAGAGAAGGGCTGGATTTGCCTGAGGTGGCTTTGGTGGCAGTTCTTGATGCAGATAAAGAGGGATTTTTGAGGTCAGAATCGACACTGATTCAGATATGCGGGCGTGCAGCAAGAAATATCGACGGGCGGGTTATCTTTTATGCAGACACGATGACAGGTTCTATGCAAAGAGCCTTGAGAGAGATGAACAGAAGGCGGGCAAGACAAATTGAATACAACCAAAAACACAATATAGAGCCAAAATCGATAATTAAAGCCGTCGCTCAACTTGATGAATTTCAAAACCTTTCCAGAAAAGAGGGTGCTATGTCGGCTTTAGCTGAGGACAGCAGCGAGTATTTAGTAACTCCTCAAAACATCGACGCTAAAATCAGCGAATATGAGCAGCAAATGAAAGAGGCTGCCGATATTTTAGACTTTGAAACCGCAGCGGTTTTAAGGGACAAAGTAAAAGAGCTGAGGGCTTTTAAGTCTTCCCCCAGCTCCATTGCTCCAAAAACCGTTATAAAAAGTAAACGCAAAAAAACAACTATTTCTTAAATGCCCGCCCAAAAAGAAAATCTATATTCTTAAACTGCCCCGCCAAATCACAATCCTTTTTAATCTCAGCCTCGGTTAGGTATTTTTTTATCTCTGAACCTTGGCAAGCATCTTTTAAGGAAATGTTTTCCTGCCTTGACCTAAAAGCGGCATCTTGAACCATCGCATAAGCCTTCTCGCGGGTTATTCCTTTGTCAACTAAAGACAGCAAAAGGGAACCCGAAAAAATCACATTCTTAGTTTTGTCCATATTCTTGAGCATATTTTCAGGGTAGACATTTAAGCCCGAAATAAGCCCCTGCATTCTTATGAGCATATAGTAAATGAGCAAAGAAGCGTCAGGCAGCATTATTCTTTCCGTCGAGGAATGGCTTATATCCCGCTCATGCCAGAGGGTTATATTTTCCATAGCCGTTACGGCATAACCCCGCAAAAGCCTCGCTAATCCGCAGATGTTTTCAGAAATTATCGGGTTTCTTTTATGAGGCATCGCTGAGGAACCTTTTTGACCTTTCAAAAAAGGTTCCTCAACTTCAGCCACTTCAGTCCTTTGCAAATGTCTTATCTCAGTCGCAATTCTTTCAAGAGATGAGCCAAGGTGTGCAATTGTCGATATGTAAACCGAATGCCTATCACGCGGGACAATTTGCGTTGAAATAGGCTCAGGCTTTAAGCCCATCTTTTTGCAGACATATTTTTCGACTTTCGGGTCTATATGCGCCATCGTTCCGACTGCCCCTGAAATTTTTCCATAGCTGACAGCCTCAAGGGCAAAGTTCAACATCTCAATCAAACGCCCAATTTCACAAAACCAGCCCGCCGCCTTTAATCCAAAAGTTGTCGGCTCGGCATGAACACCGTGCGTCCTGCCGATCGTCGGTGTCATCTTGTGCTTTTTTGCAAGCTTTGCAATTTGGGCGGCTAAAACCTTGGTTTCCTTGATTATCAAAAGCGTCGATTCTCTAAGCTGTGCGCCCGTTGCTGTGTCTAAAACATCAGACGAAGTCATTCCCATATGCAGAAATCTGCCCTCGTCGCCTATCGTTTCAACGACTGCCGTCAAAAACGAAATAACATCGTGCTTTACAGTTTTTTCTATTTCCTCAATTCTGCCCACATTGACCTTTGCTTTCTTTCTTATGGTCTCGACTGCTTTTTTTGGAACTATCCCAAGCCCAACCATAGCCTCCGCCGCATAAATTTCTACATCAAGCATCTTTTCAAATCTGTTTTCCTCTGCCCATATCTTTTCCATTTCTGGTTTTGTGTATCGTGGTATCACTTTAATCCTCCTTTCTGTCGTCAAGTATTTCTGATAGCTCATTTAGTATCACAGCTTTTATGGCTAACGGATATATTTGATGTTCAATCTCCAAAATTCGTTGTGCTAAAGTTTGCGGAGTATCGTCTGATAGAACCGCCGCCTCGCCCTGATAAATTATTTGCCCTGTATCGTAATTATTGTCGGCAAAATGAACCGTAGCGCCCGACTTTTTTTCGCCCGCTTTTATCACAGCCTCATGAACCCTCAGGCCATACATTCCTTTTCCTCCAAACTTTGGCAGCAAAGACGGGTGAATATTTAGAATCCTAAAATTGTAGTCGTCAATTATTGCTGAACTTATCAATGACATATACCCCGCAAGGCAAATTAAATCGATTTGCTCTTTTTTAAGTGCTTGCAAAATTTGTGTATCGGAATTTTTGAGGCAGACCGCTTTGATATTTTCGTTTTTTGCCCGAATGAGTGCATAGGCAGACGGGTTATTTGAAATGACAAGGACAACCTCGGCGAGGTTTTTGAGTATTCCAGACTTAGTTGAGTCAATAATTGCCTGCAGGTTTGACCCATTGCCTGATGCTAAAACCGCTATTTTTTTCATATCAGCACCGCCTTTTTGAAATGACAAGGACAACTTCGGCAAGCCTTTTGAGTATTCCTGACTTAGTTGAGTCAATATTTGCCTGCAGGTTTGACCCATTGCCTGATGTTAAAACCGCAATTTTTTTCATATCAGTTCCACCTTCCCGTCTCCTTTTTCAATTGTCCCAATTATCTTTGAGCCTTTTATAAAACGTAGCAACTCTTTTGCAGCGGCGGGCTTTGAAATTAAAACCATTCCTATTCCCATATTGAGTGTTTTATAGATTTCTTTTTTGGGAACTTTCCCTTTCTTCCAAATAATCTCAAAAATCTCAGGGACTGCCCACGATTTTGTGTCTATGACTGCCCTCACATCTTTAGGCAAAATTCTGCTGACTTTATCGTAAAAACTGCCCCCGGTTATATGGGCAATGCCGACAATGTTTTGTTTTCTTTTGTTGAACTTTTTGATCGCCGCAAGAATGTCGGCAACATAAATCCGCGTCGGTTTAAGCAAAGCCTCCCCATAGTGC
>JAITBH010000009.1 GCA_031283745.1 Candidatus Ectomicrobium neotermitis
TATCTTTCCATTCAGAAGAATAACTCCATTCAACTTGCCTTTGCTTGTATCCTTTGTTATTTTTATCAAATATTGAAGCAACAGGAGTAGATTCACTGATCGATGATGAAGAAGAAGAAAGAGGACGGAAAGAGATAAATTCAACACGACTACCTTTACTATTAATATAAATCTATAAATCTTAATAAATAACCAACAAAGAAGTAAACCTTCGATTTCACAGGAAAAGGAACATTACAAAAAGAAACAGGTTGTAAAATCTTATTAATCAAAAAATGCACTGTTTTTTTCTTTGTATTTATTTCAATGGAAACAATATCATTTTCTTTGTATTCATTATTTCCATGAATACCCCCATTTTGAATAATATCTCCACTAAAAAAAAAATAAAAATAATAAAATAATAAAAAAAAAAAAAAAAAACTCTGAATAAATCCAGCAAAAATCTCTACCCCCTCTCTTCTTCACACCATAGGGATCTTCGTCTGATACAACTTGAAGCCTAAAGGCTTTTTTGAATTAAATTAAAATAAAATAATAAATAATATCTTTAATGAGCGTTTTTTTTTCAAAAACCCTGCATTTTTGCTTTCTTGTTAGTTGTGGGAAGTTTTGTTAAATAACTTTATGTCGTAGAGATGTTGAAAATAAAAAAGGAGAATAAAAATGAAGAAAATGTCAGTAGTTGTATGTCTATTTTTGATTGTTTTCGTTTCGGCTTTTGCATTTATCGGCTGTTCGAAATCAACGGAACAGGGTGAGGTCAACCTGTTTATTTGGACAGAATATATGCCCGAGTCTGTGATTAGAGATTTCGAAAAAGAGACAGGCATAAAAGTTAATGTTGCCACTTATTCGTCAAATGAAGATTTGCTCGCAAAAGTTAAAGGCAGCAATTCGGGAATTTATGACATCGTCGTGCCAAGCGACTATATGATCAAGATGATGGTTGAGGAGGGTTTGCTTGAAGAGCTTGATGCACCTTCTTTGTCAAACTTCAAGAATATAGATCCTGCCTATATCAACCGTGATTTTGATCCCCAAAATAAGTTTTCCGTCCCTTTTATGGCAGGGGCAGCGGCACTTATCATCAACAATACAAAGGTTAGCGAGAAGATCACCTCTTTTGCACAACTTTCGTCTCCAAAATATGAGAACGCTATTGTTGTTTTAGACGATTACAGGGCAGTCATCGGTGCTGTAGCAAAGGCGTTGGGGTATTCTTTTAATGCCACAAGCGACACGCAGCTCGCCAAGATAGATGTTGCAGTTCAAGCCTTAAAGCCAAACATCAAACTCCGCGACAGCGACTCGCCTAAAACCGCAATGTTAAACGGCGAGACGATTATCGGCTATATGTGGAGTGCTGAAATTGCGATAGCTATGCAGGAGGATCCAACCAGCTTTAGCATAGTTTTCCCGACTGAGGGCTGTTACTTGTTTATAGACAATATGGCGATTTTGAAGGGTGCAAAGAATGTTGAAAACGCCAAAAAGTTTATCGACTACATCTTGAGAGCCGAGGTAAGCAAGAAAATTTCTGAGGAATATCCATACACCAATCCAAACAAGGCCGCAGTAGCTTTGCTGCCTGATTCCTATAGGAATAATCCTGCCTCAAATGTGCCGGCTGAGATATTTGCCAAAGGTGAGTTCATAAAAGACATAGGGTCCAAAGTCGAGCAATACGATTTAATTTGGACTAAGTTTACGAAGTAAGCCGCAAGAATGTTTTACCCCGCCTCTCTAAAAATAGGGAGGCGGGATGGTGTAAGCAAGAGAAACGGCCGATACAAAATATCGGCTATTTTATGTGTAAGAAGGAAAAGCTGTTAATGAGATTTTTGGACTTAACTCTTGCGGCGCAAAAATTTCATTGTCATAAAAATACAGAAACTAAAGGATAAATCATGAATATAAAGCAGACAAATGAAATACTCGATAAATCGTTGAACTTTATAATGTCCGACGAGCTAAGCGAGACACAAAAGAAAAACATAGAAAAAGACACAGTCAAGAATTTTAATGAGCATATAAACCCGGGCTGGCTAAAATACCGCAAATCCGTATCGTCAAATGCCGTCGCTGTCGAATGGAAAGATCACGATTCTTATTTCATCGACCTTCACGGAGAGGAATTTATCGATTGCTTGGGCGGGTTTGGGATTTTTACTTTTGGACACAGAAACCCTGAAATTCTCAAGTTCGTCAAAAAGCAGTTAGAGCATCAAGCCCTTCACAGCCAAGAGCTGCTTGACCCGCTACGCGGCTATCTTGCCGAAGCGATGTCATCAATTACACCGGGGGATCTTCAGTATTGTTTTTTTACAAATGGAGGGGCAGAGGCAGTTGAAATGTCGCTGAAGTTAGCCCGTCTTGCCACAAAGAAAACTTGGTTTATCTCTGCCATCAATGGTTTTCATGGCAAAAGTATGGGTGCCATTTCTGTGAGCGGCAAGGATACTTATCGCGTCCCTTATCTACCTTTGATTGGGCAGGTTTCGCATACGATTTATGGCGATATTGAGGATATGAAAAGGACAATTTGGAAACTTCAAAAGTCTGGCGAGAAAATTGCCGCCGTGAT
>JAITBH010000065.1 GCA_031283745.1 Candidatus Ectomicrobium neotermitis
ATTGGTTTAATAAAACTGATGCTGATATTTTCTGCATTCAAGAGACAAAAGCGGACATCGGGCAATTTCCCAAAGAGTTAATCAATATAGATAAATATTATTTTTACCATTCAACTGCAATTAAAAAAGGCTATAGCGGAACAGCGGTGTGGACAAAAATAAAGCCGATTTCCGTAGAAATTGGAATCGGCAAAAAAGAGTTTGACGGGGAGGGAAGAATTGTCAAGCTTGAGTTTAAGAATTTTGTTCTTTTCAATATTTATTTTCCAAACGGAGGAGCAAGTGCAGAAAGACTTAAATATAAATTGGATTTTTACGATTACTTTATCTCTTGCATTGCAAAAATTTCCAAAGATGTCATCGTTTGCGGCGATTATAATACTGCCCATTTTGAAATTGATTTAGCCCGTCCAAAAGAAAATGAAAAAAATTCTGGGTTTATGGAAATAGAAAGGAAAAAGCTTGACAATCTTGTGGATGCAGGATTTGTGGATACATTTAGAGTTTTCAATAAAGATGGGGGGCATTACACTTGGTGGGATTATAAAACGAATGCTCGTCAAAGAAATGTGGGCTGGAGGCTGGACTACTTTTTTGTAAACAAAACTGCTCTTAAATCTCTAGCGTCTGCTTTGATTTATTCAGATATTTTAGGCTCCGATCATTGCCCGATAGGAATAGAAATTTATTGACCTTTATAATCTTTGCCCGTAGCTTTTTCATATTCGAGAATTTGCTTTTTTAGACTTATCCCTCCGTCGGCCGAAAAGCCTCCCATCTGCCCATCTTTTCTAATAACTCTGTGGCACGGAATTATCGGTGCAAAAGGGTTTTTTCCTAAAGCATTTCCAACAGCTCTTGCGGCTTTTGGCATACCTATTTTTTTTGCCAATTGAGAATAACTTAATGTTTTTCCCGCTTTGATCTTAAAGCATTCCTTCCAAACTTTTCTGTAAAAGTCGGGATATTTTTCCATCTGTCTTAAAATTTCTTTGGGTATCTTTTTCATAATTTTTGTGTGTTGGATTTTTCCCAGATGGCTTTTATTCCATAAAGAGTTAAGCCCGGATAAATGGCTTCTATCTCTTTGATTTCTGGGGTTATCAAATATGCCAGCCCGCCTGTGGCGATGATATGTTTAACGGGCATTTCTTTTTTTATCCGCAAAAGAATTTCTTTTATCAAGCCGATATATCCAAAAAATAAGCCTGCCTGAATGCAGTCTACGGTAGAAGTTCCTATCGCTTTTTGTGCTTTTTTCATCTCGACATGAGGGAGTTGAGCTGTCTTTAAGCTCAAGGCTTGCGATGCTGTGTATGGACCTAAAGCAATTGTTCCTCCGAGATATTTTCCGTCGACACTGATGCAGTCAAACGTGGTTGCTGTTCCAAAATCGACCACAATGCTCTCTCCGCCAAAAAGCAAAAAAGCGGCGGCGGTGTTGGCTATTCTGTCTGCCCCAACCTCTTTTGGATTTTTGACTAAAAGTTCTATGCCTGCACAATTGTTTGAGTTGATAAAAAACATTTCGCAACCAAAATATCTTTTTGCAAGTTCTGCAAAAGCGGGGTTAAGCGATGGCACGACGCTTGCTGCTGCACAAAATTTGACTGCCCCCGCGTCCATCCCTGAGTAATGAAACATATCCAAAAGCGTTATTCCGTATTCGTCTGTAGTCTTATGTAGCAAAGATGAAATTCTCCAGACTTTTTTTGCGGACTTTTGGTTTACATCGTCATCAAAAAGCCCGACTGTAATGTTTGTATTTCCAATATCAAAAACCAATAACATTTTTATTTTCTCCTCTGATTAAAAATTGAATTTCCCGTCGAATCGGTCGCACAAATTAAGGGCATATCCTCAACGCTAAGCTCATAAACTGCCTCAGCACCAAGCTCCTCAAAAGCAAAAATTTTCATCGCTTTGACTGTCTTTGAAAGCAAGGCACCAATGCCTCCAGTCGCAACAAAATAAAGTGCTTGATTTTGTGCAATTGCGGCGGTTACTTCATCGCTCCTCTTACCTTTTCCGATCATAATTTTTAGCCCCTCTTTAAGCAGTCTCGGCGTAAAAATATCCATACGGGCAGATGTCGTTGGTCCGCAGGAACCAATAATCTCATTTGGTTTTGCTGGGGCGGGCCCGCAATAATAAATAGCTGCACCTTTAATTTCAAAAGGGGGCTTTTGCCCGCAATCTAAAAGAGCAGTAATTTTTTTGTGGGCTACGTCGCGGGCTGTATAAATTGTCCCGCTAAGCAAAATTTTATCCCCCACTTTTGCCTGACTTGTATCGTTTACCAAATCATTAACCGTAAACTTTTTATCCATTTTATTTCTGCCTTTTTACAAGGGCTGCCAATCTTTCATAATCGGCTGATACCCTTTTTGATAAATCATTTTTTTTACCTCATCGACTGTAGACCCATCGCTTATTTCAAATTGCCCCTTTGTATTGTTTTGTTTTGCATAGCCCCCAACTTGCGTATTGGACGCAGCAGACATTCTCGTCACGCCAAGCGGTATGAGATTTTTTCTCAGCTGATTATTTTCGCGAGTGGAAATTGTTATGCCGATACGATTTATAAAAAGCCTCACAGCACACATTGCTTCAACAAGCATCGCGTCCGAAATGATTGTGTTGGGCTGATAGCCACCTTCAGCTTCCCGAATCCTTGGAAAAGAAATTCCAACATCGCTTGATGGAAAATTTTGTTGCAAATACCGAGCGTGCAAGCCCGCAAAAAAAACTTCTTTTACAAAATCCCCCAAACCAAGCAAGGCACCA
>JAITBH010000135.1 GCA_031283745.1 Candidatus Ectomicrobium neotermitis
AGTAATTGTTACACACAATATGCAGCAGGCGGCGAGGATTTCTCAAGACACAGCTTTTATGCTTTTGGGCGAGTTAATAGAGTTCGATAAAACCTCTACAATTTTTACAAACCCAAGCAACAAAAAAACTGATGATTATGTTTCAGGCAGATTTGGATAAAAAACAATGAAAAAAATAGCGATCATTGACTATGGTTTTGGAAATATCAAAAGCGTCACAAATGCCTTGCTTTTTTGCGGAGCCGATCCTGTCGTCATCAGCTCTCCTAAAGAACTCTCTAATTACGGCGGGGCAGTTTTGCCGGGCGTAGGTGCTTTTGCTCCGGCAATTCAATTTCTAAAAAACTTAAATTTTGACAAAGCTCTTTTGGATTATCTTTCAGCGGGCAAGATGTTATATGGCTCCTGTCTTGGCTTTCAGCTTCTCTTTACAAGAAGTTTTGAAAACGGCGAAAACGTTGGGCTTAATATCATTGAAGGCGATGTTAAACATTTCAATTTTACCGACGGAAAGTTAAAAATCCCGCATATGGGTTGGAACAATGTTGAGTTAAAAAACGGTAACAACATAAAAAAGATGTTTGACGGCATAAATGACAGCGAGCAGTTTTATTTTGTCCATTCTTATTATGTTGCCTTAAAAAATCCCTCTCAAATAGGAGCAATTACGAAATATGGGGTTAGCTTTTGTTCAGCAGTGGCGATTGATAATGTGTGGGGTAGCCAATTTCACCCCGAAAAAAGTGGAAATTGCGGATTAAAACTGATGAAAAATTTCATAGGAGCCTGCTAACAAATGTTAATAATACCAGCCATAGATATTCGCAATGGAAAATCTGTCAGGTTAAAACAGGGGAAAGTAGAAAATGAAACTATCCACTCCGATTCTCCTTTTGAGACGGCAAAACTTTGGAAATCAAAAGGTGCAAAAAGATTGCACATTGTCGATTTAGACGGTGCTATCGATAATTCAGACATCAACATTCCTCTCATCCAAAAGATATGCAATGAACTTGAAATAAAAATTGAAGTTGGCGGCGGCATCAGGGACATAAAAAAAATTGATTTTCTTTTTAATGCTGGCGCCGAATATGTGATTTTAGGAACAGCGGCAATTCAAAACCCTACAACCCTAAAAGAAGCTCTTGATAAATACGGCGATGAAAAAATTATCGTAGCCCTTGATGTCAAAGATGGAAAAGTTGCTATTAAAGGGTGGAAAACAGTAGCGGAAACATCGGCTGAGGAGTTCATTACAAAAATGCAAAAGCTCGGGATAAAAGAGTTTATTTACACAGACATTTCACGGGACGGTATGCTTTCTGGTCCCAATTTTAACGGCTTAAAAAGTTTTCTAAACAGAGGTTTAAGAATAATAGCTTCTGGCGGCATCAAAAATGTCAACGATATAATTGAGCTAAAAAAATATGAGGGCAGCGGGCTAATCGGTGCAATCATCGGAAAGGTTCTCTATACAGACAATTTCGACCTAAAAAAGGCTATAGAGGAAGTGGAAAATGCTTAGTATTCGTATAATCCCTTGCTTAGATGTTACAGATGGGCGGGTTGTTAAAGGAACCAAATTTGTAAATTTGCGTGATGCAGGCGATCCTGTCGAAGTTGCTAAAAGATATAATGACGAAGGAGCGGACGAAATTGTGTTTTTAGATATCACAGCAACACATGAAGGCAGAGACACAACAATTGATTTAGTAAGGAGAACAGCCGAGCAAGTTTTTATTCCTCTAACTGTGGGCGGCGGGCTAAGAAATATGAACGATATAAGAAATCTATTAAACGCAGGTGCTGATAAAGTTTCTCTAAATTCCATAGCTGTAAAAAATCCGCAGTTTATAAATGAAGCGGCTGAAAAATTTGGTAATCAATGTATAGTCGTGGCTATCGATGCAAAGAAGACAGAAGATAAAAAATGGAATGTTTTTATAAACGGGGGCAGGATTGATACGGGGCTTGATGTTGTTAAATGGGCAAAGGATGCCGTTAAGTTTGGAGCGGGCGAAATTTTGCTCACAAGTATGGATAAAGACGGAACAAAAGATGGGTATGACAATCAATTATTAGAGATTATAAGCAGTGAAGTTAATGTTCCAGTTATAGCCTCAGGCGGAGCGGGACAACTGGAACATTTTTTTGATGCCTGCAAGGCGGGTGCATCGGCTCTTTTGGCGGCTTCTCTTTTTCATTACAAAGAAATTGAGATTAAAGACTTAAAACAGTTTTTGAAGTCAAAGAATATACCTGTTAGAACATAATGGGGACAGAAAATAATAAGCGAGAGGTAGAAAATGTTTGAACAAATCATTTCACAATTAAAGTTTGACGAGAAAGGATTGATTCCAGCGGTAGTTCAAGATTATAAAGATAATGCGGTTTTGATGGTTGCCTATATGAATAAAGAATCGGTCAAAAGAACTCTTGAGACAAAAAAAGCAACCTTTTGGAGTCGTTCAAGACAATCTTTTTGGATAAAAGGCGAAAGTTCTGGAAATATTCAAGAGCTAAAAGAGTTTTACTATGACTGCGATGCCGACTGCATTCTCATAAAGGTCAATCAAATCGGACAAGCGGCATGCCACACGGGACACAGAAGCTGCTTTTTTACAAAGGTTTGCGACAATGCCTCGACAGAAATCGTTGGAAAACCTTTGTTTGACCCAAAAAAGGTTTATGGCAAGAAATAAAAAATCTTTCGGAGACAATAAATGGCAAAAATAAAAATATGCGGACTGACAAATCACAGCGATATCTTACAAGCCACAAATCTGGGGGCTGATTTTTTGGGTTTTCATCTCATAAAAGAATCCCCAAAAAAGGTTTCCATAAAGTTTGTTAAAGACACTGTTTCAAAGTTGCCCCCTTTCGTTACCCCAGTGGGGATATTTTCAAATGAAGAAAAAGTTGAGATTGAAAAAACGCTACACAAAACAGGCTTAAAAGTTATTCAGCTAAACGGCAGCGAAACTCCAGAAATTTGCAATTTGTTTAGAACTGCGGGGATTAAGGTTTTCAAATACTTTAAGGTGGGAAATGACGAATCCGTTTTTTCTGCAATAGAAGCTTACAGGGGAAAAATAGATTATTTAATTTTAGATTTTTCGTTTTCTGTCGACCAAGAACAGCAATATGACTTTAATTTACCCTTAAAAGCTCCCGAGCTTGGCATTCCATTTTTCCTTTCAGGGACAAAAGTTGAAGACATCAAACAAAGCATCGAAAAAATAATGCCCTTTGGTTTTGACATAGATTCACAAATAGAACGGCTCCCTACGAGGAAAGATTACGACAAAATGAGCATCGCCATAAAACTTGCTCATGGAATAAAGGTTTAACAATGGACAAAATAGCTAAAGAAACTATTGAAATCGAAGCACAGGCAGTTAAAAATCAAATAAAACATATCGACAAGAATTTTAATATGGCTGCTAAGGCATTAAAAAATTGCAAGGGGCGTTTAGTGATAATGGGTCTTGGTAAATCGGGTCTCGTCGGGAAAAAAATTTCTGCAACAATGTCATCATTGGGAATCCCTTCCGTTTTTATCCACCCCTCTGAAAGTCTTCACGGAGATCTGGGAATGATTATGAAAGGCGACATAGTGATGGCAATTTCATATTCAGGTGAGACTGAAGAGATAAAAAAGATCCTTCCTATCCTCAGCAAAATGAAAATCAAAGTAATCGTAATGACGGGGAAAGTAAAAGCACCTGTATGGGACGGCATAGAATGCGTCATCGATAGCGGTGTAGAAAAAGAGGCATGCCCTTATAACCTTGCTCCGACGGCTTCGACCACAGCTTTGATGGCATTAGGAGATGCTTTGGCACTTACTGTTTCGCATATGAAAGGCTTCAAAAAAAATGATTTGGCAGTCCTTCATCCTTTAGGTTCCATCGGAAAAAAACTGACTATGCGGGTAAAAGATATTATGAGAAAAGGTTCCCACAATCCTATCGTAAAAGAAGACGACACAATAAAAGACTCTCTTTTTGTTATGACGAAAACTGGTCTTGGTGCTACGAGTGTTGTCAATAAAAAGGGAAAAATAGTGGGTTTTTTTACAGATGGAGACTTGAGACGCCACTTACAAAACTGCGGTGAAAGCATCTTAAAAGAACACATAAAAACTGTTATGACAAAATCTCCAAGAACCATTGGTCCAGATATGCTCGCTGTAGATGCTGCTGTGATATTAAAACAATACAGGATAGATAATATCCCAGTTGTCGATAAGAAAAATGTCCCTATAGGCTGCCTTGACGAAGGTGATTTATTAGCGGAAGGAATTTCTGAATAAAAACATATGCGGAGGATGAAATGACAAAGGAAAGCAAAAGTGCCGTAAACAGTTCTGAAAATAAAAACCAACCTTTGGCTGCTCTTTGGGTTAAGTGCCTAAAGTGCGATCAAATTCTTTTACAAAAAGATTATGAAGACAATTATTTCATATGTCCCAAATGCGGTTATTATGCAAGGTTGTTGCCGCGTCAAAGAATTAACATCACAGTCGACGAAGGTTCTTTTGAGGAAGTTTGTGAGGATATTTTTTCTGTTAATTTCTTAAAGTTTCCGGGCTATGAAGACAAAATAAAAAAAGCCGCTGAGGATGCAGTGGTTGTTGGAAAAGCTGAGATTGGAGGTTTTTCTGTTGCTTTTGCGGTGATGGATTTTTCTTTTATGGGTGGGAGCATGGGGTCAGTTGTTGGAGAAAAAATTGTCCGCATTGTTGAATACGCCATAGAGCATAAGTTGCCAGTCATCATTGTTTCGGCATCAGGAGGAGCGAGGATGCAGGAGGGCTTAATATCTCTTATGCAGATGGGAAAAACGAGTGCTGCCTTAGCTAAACTTGCAAATAAAAATTTGCCTTATATTTCAATATTGACAGACCCAACCACCGGTGGAGTTGCTGCAAGCTTTGCGATGCTTGGAGATATAAACATTGCCGAAACTGGTGCATTGGTTGGCTTTGCAGGTCCAAGAGTTATCGAGCAAACAATAAGGCAGCAATTGCCTGATGGCTTTCAAAAACCAGAATTTTTAAGAAATCACGGAATGATCGATATGATCGTAGACAGACAAGACATGAGGGATACTCTCATAAAAGCACTGAGGTTCTTTTGCCAACAATAAACTATCTTGATTTCTTAAAAGAATATGAGGGCATGCAACCCGGACTTTTAAGAATAAGACAATTTCTATCACTCGTAAACAATCCACAAAATTCTTTTAGCTCTGTGCAGATAGCCGGCACAAACGGTAAAGGGTCTACTGCTTTATTTTTAAGCAATATCTTAGAAAAGCACAAATACAAAGTTGGTCTCTACACCTCACCCCACCTGCTTAACATTTGCGAGCGAATAAAAATAAACGAAAAAGAAATATCAAAAAAAGCTCTTACCTCTATCCTGAAAAAATACTTTCCTTATGCCAAAGATTGCACCCTTTCATATTTCGAATATTTAACAGCAGCGGCGTTCATCTATTTTGCACACAAAAAAGTAGACATTGCCGTTCTTGAAACAGGTCTTGGCGGACGTTTTGACGCTACCAATGTAGTCGATAAATCTTTAGGAAGCATAATCTCTTCAATATCTTTCGACCATCAAGAAATTCTTGGAAATTCTTTGTCAGAAATTGCCTTTGAAAAAGCTGGAATAATAAAGAAAAAAAGTTTTACTGTCTGTGCAGACCTACCCAACCCCGCACTAAAAGAAATATTGAAAAAAACAAATCCTTATATCTACGGCAAAGATTTCAAAGTGCAAAACATAAGGTCTAACTCGAAATATCAAGAGTTTGACTACTTGGGGCTAAGTGCTGATTTCAAAAACCTAAAAATTGCTATGCACGGTCATCACCAAATACATAATGCTGCCATTGCCCTTTGTGCTGCCGAACTCCTTTTAGGATCTAACATTTACAAAACTGCCATTGCTCCCGCACTTCTAACCTCAATAAACCCAGCAAGATTTGACATCAGAAAAGTAAAACTTGGCAAAAGAAGAACAGAGCTGATTATAGACGGTGCTCACAATGAAGAGGGCTTGCTTTCTTTTATAAACACTTTGAAAACATCCGAACATGCAAAGGATAAAATCCCATTCATTTTCGCAACAATGAAAGAAAAAAGTTATGAAAAAATGGTTAAAACAATATCTACCGTAGCATCCAAAGTCATTTTGCCTCAGATTAAAAACCCGAGAGCAGTGCAGCCCGCTGAGCTAAAAAAATTGTTTCTTAGGTATGCAGACGGCATAGAAGTAATAGAGGTTAAAAATACAAAACGTGCCTTAGATAAAATTAAGGATGAAAAAAGAGTTGCTGTGATTGGTTCTTTATATTTGGCAGGTGAAGTTTTGAAATACCTTCATTAAAAAGGAGAGTTTTATGAATGACAATGTTATTTTGGGCATAGACATCGGCGGCACCAGAGTAAAAATGGCTATCATCAATTCTAACTTTGAGATTCTTTCTATGGGTATAATCCCTACCAATATCAAAGACAGCCCCGAAAAGTTTCTCAAAACAGTTGTAGAAAAAGCGAGTGAATTGAAAAATTACGACAAAGTTTGCGAAATAGGTGTTGGAATTCCCGGTGATGTTGATTTCAAAAACGGCATTTTGCGTTTTTCTGGCAACCTCGGATGGAAAAACATACCTATAAGAGACATCCTGCATAAATATTCAAAGAAAAAAGTTTATGTTGACAATGACGGAAACACTGCTTCTGTCGGTGCTTTTTGGCTCGACACAAAAGGAAAAGCCAATAACCTTGTTTGCATTACTTTGGGGACGGGTGTCGGCGGAGGCATTATTATTCATAAAAAATTATACAGAGGGGCGAGTTATAGTGCGGGCGAGATGGGGCATATCACAATAAAGCACGACGACAAACCTTGTAACTGCGGAAATATAGGATGCGTTGAAGTCTACTTAGGAGCAAATCATTTAACTCAATACAGCATTGAATACATCAAAAAACATAAATCAAAAATTATCTCAGACTTAGTAGGAAAAGATTTGTCGAAGTTCACCTTAGAAACCCTTAATAAAGCCGCTATAAAAAAAGACAAGACAGCCTTAGAAATTTATGACTATGCTGGTGAAATTCTTGGAATTTTGTTTGCAAATGTGATCAATATGCTAAACCCCGACACGATAGTATTATGCGGCGGGCTTACTCTTTCAGGAAATTTCATTTTGTCCCCTGCAAAAAAAATAGTGCTCTCGCGGGCTTTCAAAATACCTGCCAAAACCTGCAAAATTATCTGTTCAAAATGGTCTGATAGATTAGGGGTTATCGGAGCAGCTATGCTCACCAAACAAGAAACTATATAAACCGTAGTTAAGAGTTAAATGAAAAATTTATCCATAAAAAGCATTCTCCTCTCTCTTGTATTTATCACTCTCTTACTTCCTGTTGCCTTTGCTTATGACATAGACATAAAGGCAGATTTATTAGATTACAATCAAGAAGCTGACAGCGTCACGGCTGAGGGGAATGTTTTTGTTGTATGGCAGGACAAAACTTTGCACGCCGATAAAGTCGTGTTTGAATTTCCCAAAAAGCTAATGACTGCCACTGGAAAGGTAGAACTTGAAGAAAACGGAACAGTCGTTTTTGCTGAGACGATGACTTATTATTATGACCAAGAGACAGGTGAGTTAACAAAAACCAAAGCCGCCTCAAGTATGGTTTTTATTCAGTCAGAAAAAATGCAGAGACTTGATAAATCAAACTTTGCCTCAGGGCGAACAATCATCTCAAACTGCGACTTGGATGATCCCCACACATCTTTTAAGGCAAAGAGAGCAATTTTAAGAGAAGGCAAGAAAATCATATTGTATGGAGCAGTTGCATATATCGGACACTTGCCTGTATTTTATTTCCCATACCTCTCAAGAGATTTAGAACGCGGAAAAGAACCGTTTACCGTCGCCATCGAGCCGGGCTACAGCGAGGAGGGCGGCGTTTTCTTAAAAACCACACTAGGTTTTTCTATTACCGACAATATCAGCGACCTTCTCTTTCTGGATTATCTTGGAAAATATGGAACTGGTTATGGGACTCAGCTTGACTATGCCACCGATATAACAAAGTTCAGTATTTACGCCTACAAAATAAACGATGAAATAGTCGGCACCCAAAGATGGGCTCTGCAACCTTCTTTTTGGAGCCAAGTCGCAGGCATTTGGACAATACAATCTCAAGCAGAATTTTTAAGTGATCCTTCCTTTAACAATATCTATAACCGCAGCAACTGGAACCGAGTTTCAAACACCCCCCACTCCTTTGTAGCTTTAACAAGAAGCGGAAAAACCTCAAATCTTATGTTTGTCGTAGAAAGGTTTGACACCTATAACACTGAATCCGAAGCTTTTGCCCCCTCCCGAGTAAGCGCCCCAAGAATTTCTTATACCCTGTATCCACGAAAACTGTTTTGGGATATCTCAAACAATTTCAACATAGTTTATAACCACTCTGGTTTAGAATACTCCTCTATAAATAAAAATCTGTTCTACCGTAACACAGTCAACTTTAGCGATATACTCGCCAAGAGTTTGCAAGCATCAAAGAACCTGACATTTATGCCCTATATAGGATTAGGTGGAGATTGGTATGACAAAGATACTGTGGGCAATATAGATGAAACGATTTTTTTCACTTATATGGGGGGCATAAATACTCGTTTGCGGGTGTCGAGCTGGATAGATTGGAATGTTGATTACTCAATTTCTGCAAAAACTCAAAAAAATTCTTATGAGATAGACAGGATAGGCGAAAACTATGGAATTGTTGAAGATTTGGTCGAATATTCTAACTATATGTATATAACAGACAGCCTCACTCTTAGAAACACTGCCTCCTACGATTTAAGAAGTTTCAGAACTCCTTCCTCTCCCTTGTCTCCCCGCATCCGCTGGTCGCCTATAGAAAGCGAGCTTACCTATACCCCCAATGAATACACCAATATATATGTTCGGCATATGCAGACGCTTGACCCAAGTGTCAAGTTTGAGGGCTTGCAATCTGAAATAAACATCGGAGATATGACTGTTGCTTACATCAAAGTGGGGATTTTTTATGAGGAAGCAAGCAGAGATGAGATTGATAATGTGCTGGGGTTTGGAATTTGGCTAACCCCGAAATGGCGTTTTGACTACAATATGAGAGGAGTATCAAATTTTGTGACGCAACAAGTAGACATAAATGAATATGAGGTAAAACTGTATAGAGATTTGCATTGCTATAACTTTGGGGCGACGATGAGGGTTAGAAGAGATCCGCTTCAGGGATATACCCACGAGATCTCTTTGTTGTTTAACTTAAAAGCCAATATGCCTTTCAGCAAAGATAGACGCGAAGAAGCAGAGCTGTTTTATCCTTGGAAATGAGCAGGGCGTATAAATAATTAAGAGGGTGCAAAAACAAAAAAAGCTTGCCAAAACTTGGCAAGCTTTTTCCTTTTATAG
>JAITBH010000025.1 GCA_031283745.1 Candidatus Ectomicrobium neotermitis
CTTTGTTCTTTTCAATTGCCCCTGCGATGGCGGCCAAGATATTGTTTTTTGTATCAGAGTCTAAAAGTGCCAATTTCGATGATGCTTCTTTTGCTGAGAGAACCTTATTTAAGGTCACATTTCTGTCCATTTCTTGCTCCTTTTTTACTTTTCGTCCTCAAAAATTTTGGTCGATATTACCACAAAATCGGCGGCGGCAAAATATAGATGCTCTCCTCCGCCAGAATATGGGGCAGTATTTGAAGTTATACACAGGGCTTTGTTACGGTCAAAAACTAAGCCCATGCCCCCAAATTCACTCACAGCACACTCATCGCCCATCAAAACACTCATCAGGAAATATAAACACATATCCACAAAGTATCCACAACCGCCGCTTGAGGGGCTTATATAATTTTTATCAGCTCCTCAGCTATCTCAACGGCATTTAGTGCAGCACCTTTTAATAAATTGTCCGAAACTACCCAAAAGGTTAGAGCATTGCCGTCGGGCTTTGAAATATCTTGTCTAACCCTGCCGACATAGACAATTTGCTCGTTTTGAGCCTCAAGGGGTAGGGGGTATTTGGGCAAATCGATAACTTTTATCCCGTCAGCAGCTGACAAAAGCTCGATAGCCCTCTTTGGCGGCAAAGGTTTTTGGGTTTCTATCCACACATTTTCGCTATGAGAACGAAAAACGGGAACCCTTATGCAGGCTGCACTGACCTCAATGCTTTCATCGCCCATTATCTTTTTTGTCTCATTGGTCATTTTCATCTCTTCTTTCGTATAACCATTATCAGTGAAAACATCTATGTGGGGTATGACATTGAATGCTATTTGGGCTTGAAATGTGGAATTTTGCGGAATTTTTTCACCTTTTGCCCATGCTTTGGCTTGATTGGTGAGCTCATTTATCCCTTTTTGACCTGCACCTGAGACGGATTGATAGGTTGAAACGATAACCCGCTTAATTTTTGCCTCGTCATGAAGAGGTTTTAGAGCGACTACCATTTGTATGGTTGAGCAGTTGGGGTTAGCGATTATCTTTTTATCCTTGCTCAAGGCTTGGGGGTTCACCTCTGGGACGACTAAAGGAATGTTTTTATCCATACGCCAAGCACTTGAATTGTCGATAACAAAACACCCATCTGCTGCAAAATGCGGGGCAAACTCTTTGGAAACCGTTGCGCCTGCACTGTATAAGGCTATGTCGATACCCTTACCGCTATCTTTTGTAAGGGTTTCAACGGTTATATCTTTGCCCTTAAACTTCAATTTTTTGCCCGCTGACTTGCTGGAAGCTAAAAGCTTTATGCTTTCAACGGGGAAATTTCTATTTTCAAGCATTTTTATCATCTCAAGTCCGACTGCTCCGGTAGCTCCGACAACTGCAGTTTTATATGTTTTCGGCATTTATAGCCTCCTTTTGATTTATATGTTGTTAGCGATGAGATCACCGATTTGAGAAGTCGTCAATCCCATTTTGCCGGCACTCATACTTTTGACGGCTCCGCTTTCTAAAGATTTGATGAGTGCATTTTCAATATCTTTTGCAGCCTTTGACTCCCCCAAATAGTCGATCATCATCGCACCTGCATTGATGGCGGCGATTGGATTGATGATATTTTGACCCGTGTATTTAGGTGCACTGCCCCCCATTGGCTCAAACATCGAAATGCCGCCTTCGTCGGGATTGATATTTCCCCCCGCTGCAACGCCGATGCCGCCTTGTATCATGGCTGCTAAGTCCGTGATTATGTCTCCAAAAAGATTGTCCGTAACAATGACATCAAACCACTCGGGATTTTTGACAAGCCACATGCAGACCGCATCAACATTTACATAACCGCCGGCAACGACGGGATATTCCTTTGCAACTATATTGAAAGTCCGCTGCCAGAGATCTGAGGCATATGTCAGAACATTGGTTTTCCCGCAGAGGGTGAGTTTGTTGTTTTTTGCCCGTTTTTGGGTAAGGTCGAAAGCATAACGAATGCACCTCTCAACGCCAAAACGGGTATTTATGCTCTCTTGAACTGCAACTTCTTGCGGGGTATCTTTTTTAAGGAACCCGCCCGCACCGACATAAAGCCCTTCGGTGTTTTCTCTGACGATAATCATATCGATATCTTTGATGCCCTTGTCTTTGAGAGGGGTTTCGACATTGGGGTAAAGTTTTACGGGACGCAGATTTATGTATTGATCAAGTTCAAAACGGAGCCTGAGCAAAATGCCTTTTTCTAAGATGCCCGGCTTAACATCGGGGTGGCCGATGGCGCCGAGATACATTGCATCAAAGCTGCGAAACTCAGAAATGACGCTGTCGGGCAGAATTTCCCCTGTTTTTAGATAACGTTCCCCGCCTAAATCATATTTTTCAAACTCCAAATTGAAATTATTCTTTTTTGCAGCCGCGGTAATAACCTTTATCCCTTCGTTTAATGCCTCGGGTCCTGTGCCGTCTCCGGGGATTAAAGCTATTTTGTAGGTTTTCGACATATTTGCCTCCATATCTATAATCTATAAAGACCGTCATCGGCTTTTTATCCGATGGCGGTCTTTGTTTTTTATTTGCGAATTTTGAGATGAACTAACAGCACTGAAAATTTGACCCGAGTGCATCAGCAGCGACCATCGCCGCATAAACTAACTCAGGGGTTACGGGGTAGTATAGCGAGTTGATTGGCTCACCAGCTGCACAAGCAATTTTTGCAACCTCCATAAGCTGCTTTTCGTCAACCTTCTTGATGTTTAGGTCTGCAAAAGAGGTAGGCAAGCCGACCTGCTTACAAAAACCAATGACTTCATTTATTAGCTCTGAAGTTTCCCCCTCAAGCACCAACTGGGTGATAGTGCCAAAAGCAACTTTTTCGCCATGATAGAACTGATGGGTTTCGGGAATTGCCGTAAGCCCGTTGTGAACTGAATGAGCAGCTGCAAGACCGCCGCTTTCAAAACCTATGCCTGAAAGGAAAGTGTTTGCCTCGATAATATCCTCCACCGCTTTTGAACAGACTTTTTTCTCGACAGCAAGCTTTGCAGCATAACCGCTTTCAAGCAAAGTTTCATAGCAAAGTTCTGCCAAAGTGAGGGCACTCTTTGTGACATTTCCGCCGAGACAATTTAGAGCTGTTGAACGGTATGCCGTGACGGCCTCAAAATAGGTCGCTAATGCGTCGCCCATTCCTGAAACAAGTAAGCGGGCAGGGGCTTTGCAGATGATACTTGAGTCCATGAGGACAATGTTGGGGCTGGACTTGGTGAAGAGATAGCGTTCAAAAACGCCTTCGTCTGAATAGATGACAGACAAGGCGCTGCAAGGTGCATCGGTAGAGGCTATGGTGGGGACGATTATGACTGGTTTATTTAAAAAATCTGCCGCAGCTTTGGCTGTGTCGAGAATTTTCCCGCCGCCGACAGCAATTATGATTGAGCTTTTGCTTTTTTCAACCTCAGCTTTAACACGGTCAATTTCTTT
>JAITBH010000068.1 GCA_031283745.1 Candidatus Ectomicrobium neotermitis
CGACCAATGTAGGGGAGGGTTTCAAACCCTCCCGTGTGGTCATTTACGGGATAATGAAACGGCGGGCGGACAACACGAAACGGAACGGGTGATTGCGGTGCGGGATTTGAAAAATGTGCGGGGTTGGTTTTTTTGTCGGTTTTTAAAGTAAACAAGGCAAAGCTAGAGTCGCTGGTTATATTGTCTGTTAGCTCTATGGGGGATGTGTAATAGTAATTGGTATCGGTGTGGAGGTCTGACAGATCTGACCATGTGCCAGCGTCAGCGGCCCCGCTTTTTTGAGTGATGGTAAAGATAAACACTAAAACTGCGGCAACGGCGATGACTGCTTTTTTCATTTTGAACTCCTTATAGAACGGCTTTAAGTAAACGACAAACTGCAACGGCAAAAACATCGATCAATGTAGGGGAGGGTTTCAAACCCTCCCCTACATTGGTCACCCGATTGCCGTTGCAGTTGCTTTTCACTAACCTGCCAAGAGACAGGCAGGCAGGCCACTAACCACTCGCCGTTTGGGTCGTTCCCTTCCGTTCCCTTTTTTTCCCTTTTGTTTCCCTTTCGTTCCCTGCTGTTCGCCGTGGTTGTGGCAGTTCCCTTCCGTTCCCTTTCGTTCTCTTTTTTTCCCTTTCTTTCCCTGCCGTTAAGGTCGTTAACTAACCACTAACCACTAACCACTGATCACTGTCGTTAAGGTCGTTCCGTGTCTTAAACGCCGATGGCGGAGGCGTTTAACCTCATCGCTTCAATGGTTTTTTCTATAACCTCTTTTAAGTCCATACCCATCATTTTAACACCTTCATTTATGACATCTCTGCTGCAGTTTGCGGCAAAGGCTGGGGTTTTGAACTTTTTTATAACCGATTTTGCCTCTAAATCTTTGACGCTTTTTGAGGGTCTGACCATAGCACAAGCAAAAATTAGCCCAGTAAGCTCGTCAACGGCATAAAGAACTTTCTCCATTTTAGATAGCGGCTCAACATCGCAAGCAAGTTTCCAGCCATGACTTAAAACTGCCCTTATCAAAACATCATCTATCCCGCTAAAGTTTGCTTTTTCTGCCTCTAAAATTTCTTTGGATTTTATGCAGTGTTGGTCGGGATAAAGCTCAAAGTCTATATCGTGTAGCAACCCCACACTTTTCCAAAATTGGCTGTCCTCACCCAACTCTTTTGCCCAAAACTCCAAAACCAAAGCTGTAGTCAAGCAATGACGTTTTAATGTCTCACCTTTTACATACTTGTCTAACAAAAGCTGTGCATCATCAAATTTCATCTCTCCCCCTTACGCTCAAAATCACTGAAATGTCATTTAAGTTTATGCCTGTGGGGCCAGTGGTAATTAGGGCATTTATTTTTTTGAGGGCATTGTAAGAATCATTGTCAGCAAGAGCTGCGGAAATTTTGATCTTTTTGTCCCTTAATCTGCGGGCGCTTGAGCCGTCAACTATCCCCCCGGCGGCATCGGTCGGGCCGTCTGTTCCATCTGAGCCTAAAGAAAAAATCACTATGTTTTCTAAGCCGTCTATACCCTCAGCTGCTGCAAGCGCTATCTCTTGATTTCTCCCGCCCTTGCCAGTTCCTTTTACACGGACAACAGTCTCTCCGCCAAAAATAATAGCACTCGGCTTTTTTAGCGAATACTTATCCTTGCCGACCTGCCGAGCAATTGATGCGATAAAACTCCCCGCCTCCCGAGCCTCACATCTAAGTTCAGTTGTCAAAATAAGCGGGGTATAGCCAAAACCTTCCGCACATTCCGCTGCACTTTCACAAAGTGAGCGAACGCTGCCAAGTATCACTGTTTCCACATTTTCAAGGGTTTTAGGGGTTTCATCTGATATGAGCTTTTTTATCACGGGGTTTATGGAAATGTTGTATTTCTTGATCACATTCATAACATCAAAAGAGATGGTCATATCTGGAACAGCTGGGCCTGAGGCTATGGAATCAAGCTTATCTCCTAAAACATCAGACAAAATCACAGAAAAAACTTTTACGGGATAGCATATTTGGGCAAACCGGCCCGCTTTGACTGCCGACAATCTTTTCCTGACCATATTTATCTCGACAATATCTGCCCCGCACTTGAGGAGCTGATCGTTTATGCTGATAATATCCTCAAGAGTTATGCCGTCAAGAGGTTTTTCAAAAAGAGCAGACCCCCCTCCTGATACAAGGAAAATGACCTCATCTGTTGCCCGCAAAGCTTTAACCATATCGATAACTTCCTGCGTCGCGGCAAGGGAATTCTCGTCTGGAATGGGGTGTCCTGCCTCAAAAATTTTCATATGAGGGATCGCACCTTTAGAGTGGCCGTATTTGGTGATAACTATACCCTGCTTTATGTGGGTCCCAATCGAGCAATATGCCGCATTTGCCATAGTCCATGAAGCTTTGCCGATAGCCACAATATAAACATCGCCCTCATCTGAGAATTTGTGCTTCCTCAAAACGTCTCTGATAGAAGTTTCCATCATATTCGCCTCGATTGTCCTCTTTATAATAGCATGTGCATCGTTAATAAGAGTTTGCATTTTGTGTGCCTCCCTTTATTTTTTTACAAACTTAATTTTTTGCCAATTTCTACTGCTTTAACAAGGCTGCCCGCAGTGGCTTTAAGTTTTCCCGCTATATCAAAAGCTGTGCCGTGATCTACAGAAAC
>JAITBH010000070.1 GCA_031283745.1 Candidatus Ectomicrobium neotermitis
AGCAATATAGGAGCCCTAAACCCTTTTACGGAGGACAAATCTTATGTCGAGATTGTTTACTCTTACGATATGCCTTTTGTTTTTAAGCTGATGGGCAAAGAAAGCATAGACATAAAAGCCCGTAGCGAGGTTTTAAGCGGAAGCGGGAGTCCCGGTGAGAATGAAAGAAAGCAATAGTTGATTTTGGTGAGAGATGACTTGGTTTTGAGCGGCGGGGCGGGTTAGTTATTTTGATTTTGGTGAGTGATTACTTGGTTTTGAGCGGCGTGGCGGGTGATGATTTAGTTTGAGTGCCGGGGGCGGGTTGGTTATTTTGATTTGGCTGAGTGATTACTTGGTTTTGAGCGGCTGGGGCGAGCGATGATTTAGTTTGAGCGGCGGGGCGGGGCGGTTATTTTGATTTTGGGGCGGTGATGATTGTTCCAAGCAAAACCCCGTTTTCAGATAGGCTTACAATAGAAAGGTTGATACCGTTTATGCTGATTTGTATCTCTACTTTTGGTTCTTCATTGGCTTTTGAAATGGCATCTAAAACGGCAGTGTCTGATGTAGCCTCAACGATATTTTTGCCGATTGCCCCATCTTTTAGCAATCCGTCAGCTGTTCCGCCTGCATAAACTATATTGTTTAAGGAATTAAGCACCGCTATAAAAGCAAAATCGGCAAGTTTTTCTTGGCAAAAATTTGATAGCAAACCCGTCAAACTTGTCTCATTGGTTTTAAGCAAATTGACAGTCTTTTCGCTCTTTTTACGTTCCCTCATAAGAATGTTTGAAATTTCGTCCGACCCGCTATCAAGCCTGCCTTGCTCAAAATCAGATTTCGTTTTTTCAAAAGGGACTAATATGAATTTCTTGAGGGCAAAAAATAATCCTGCCGCAAAAACAAAAGCAATAATCAGAGCAAAAGCGAGATAGATCGTTAGCCAGTTTTGGACACCCTGAAGGTTTTTTTGAGTTGAAATTAAAGCGATGATTTTATGGTTGGCCACTGCGGGAAAGTAATAAATGAAGTTATCTTTTTCGTCAGCTTTTTGGACAAAAGGTTGTGTTTTATCAAGCCCTGCTTTATACTTTTGAGTATCAATGTCGGCCTTTCGGCTCATATCTGCACTTAAAACAACTTTTCCTTCCTTATCTACAATGAAAGACAAAACGATGTTATTGGTTTTTGAAAGCGATTCAAGAATTGAAAACAGTTTGATGTCGTCTGAATTAGAAATCGCAGAATTTATCGCACCAACATTTAACAAAACCAAGCTCTTTGCCTCATCTAAACCTGCTTTTTGGGCATCATTTTTCCTTTGCCCGTAAACAAAATAAGCAATAAAGCACAAAACTATTGCCAAGACTACAAAAGCCGCTTTTGAGATAAGTCCGATATTCTTTTTCATGGCGGCGATTATACATAAATTCCCCCAGAACTCTGGGAAAACAAAACAAAGGAGGCTGTTATGTTCAATTTCAAATGGCTTAAAGCACACAAAGGGCAGGGCATGGTTGAGTACATCCTCATTATTGCTGTGGTGGTGGGGATAATTTTTGGTGTTTATAAGTTGATGGGCAGCAAAGTTAAGGATCAGTTCCAAAATGCTGCAGACACTGTAGAAAATGCCGGGGATTAACAATGAGAAAAACTCTGATTTTATCAGGGGGCTTGGCTCTTTTATGTGCCGCAACTGCTTTCCTCTACCTCTCGTCTTTAGAGAAAAGTTACAAGACGATGACTGACCCCATAAAGGTAGTTGCGGCCCGTCAAAGGATACCGCAAGGAAGCACATTAAGAGCTGAGTATTTTGAGGAAATTCTAGTTCCCAAAGAGTATGTTCAGCCTAAAGCGTTTTCGTCTATTGAAGCACTATTTCCTGCTAACACAAAAACGGTTTATGTCTCGCTGACTGCTATCGAAAAAGGCGAACAGATTCTCTCGACTAAGATCTCAAAGCCAAATGAGGGAACTGGAATTTCCAACATTATCCCCGACGGGCATAAAGCGTTGTCGATAGATTTTGACAACGCTCCGCAAGGAATCCTTGCACCCGGAAGCAGCATAGACATAATTTCCATCATACAGTATACGGATAAGGACAAAAGACCGCAGGAGGCAGCTTATACGACTGCACAAAATGTTCTCGTTTTAGCTGTCGGAAGCAACTTTTTGGGAATGGCGCAAAACAAAAATGATGAGGAAGCTCAAGCAAAGCCGACCGTCACGATAGCCGTCACTCTTGAACAAGCCCAGACGATTATGCTTGCTCAAGAAAACGGCAAGGTTCGCTATGTTATCCGCCCCTCAGGAGACAATGAAATTCTCAAAAGCGGTGCGATAAAAATATCCGATATTGTAAAGGACATCTCGTCAATCAATCCCATTCCCACTGAGGTAGACGGGAACACGCAAAAGATAATGAACATCATCAACAGGTATAGCAAGTAAACCTCAAAGCGGGCTAAGAGCTGCAAAAACCTTGCGGTTTTAAGCCCGCTTGATACCTTTATAAGGAGGGACTATGTTTATAATCGCTCCAACCTGCGACATTCTAAGAAGGGCTTTAATTGCAAATGCACTGTCTGAAATTTCTAACGATAAAAATTCCCAAAATGTGATTTTGGATCTGTCCATAACCTCTCCTGAGGCGTTTTGGTCGATGTATAAAGAGGGGGTCAAGTATATTGAAGACATCATTCCCGTTATGGCAGGGCTAAATTCCAAAACTTTGAAAAAATATATCTCGCCGATGGATGAAAAGTTGAGCCTTGTATTAAAAGATGAGGATTTTTCCTCAATTGCCCCAGAAAAAATTCTTTACCTGATAAAAATCCTTGAGGAGATTTACAAGTATGTTTTTGTGATCCTCCCCGACAAAATTAACGATAGCAGCGTTGAGCTGTTAAAAAACTCAAAGCTCATCATTGCACCCTACCTTTCAGACACGCTTTCTGCCCGACAGGCACTCAACTCTGTTGGGCTTTTTGCCTCACTTTGCCAAACAGCAAACATTGTCCCGCTAAAACTCAATATAAATCGGGAATTTCATTGTGAGCAGATAATGAAAGACAATGTTCTTTTCGCTAAGCAGCTGAGTGCGGACTTCCCCATAAAAATTCAAGAGGAAATGCTTTCTCCCGAGTTTTCATACAAGGACAATCCAAGTTCTTTTAGTGTAGCTTTAGCACAAGCCCTCAACCTTTATGATCAAAGCCCCGCCACAAAAACCAATGGAGAAAACATCAATGAGAAGTATTTTTTTAATGAGGATGTTTATAAAAATCTCGCCGCAGAAATTCACAAAGAGTTAGTCGAAAGCATGAAAAACCACACTGATGAGACAGACAGCAAAGCTCTCAAAAGTTTGGCAGAGACAAAAACCCACGAAATTATTCGGAAATTAGAGGTGGATATTCCTGCTGATCTAAAAAGCCGCCTCATAAAAGAACTTTGCGACGATGTTGCGGGGCTTGGGGTTTTAGAGGACTTACTCGACAATCCAGAAATTAGCGAAATAATGGTCAATGGCAGCAAAAACATTTTCATTGAAAAAGCGGGAAAAATTATCCGTGCCAAAGAAGTTTTTCCTAATGAGGACAATCTCAAAACAGTCATAGAAAGAATTGTCGCTCAAGCGGGCAGGCATATTGATGAGGCTTCTCCGATTGTCGATTCGCGTCTTAAAGATGGCTCCCGTGTAAATGCCGTCATAAAACCAATTTCTTTATCGGGCCACACTCTGACCATCAGAAAATTTATGAAAAGCAAACTCTCCGTTCCGAGCTTAATTGAGGCAGGCGCAATTAGCCAAAATATGGCGGATTTTTTGAGGGCTGCGGTAGTGCTAAGGAAAAATATGATCATTTCAGGCGGAACCGGCACTGGCAAAACCACTCTCTTAAACGCCGTCTCCTCTTTTATTCCCGAACATGAGAGATTGATAACCATCGAAGATTCCGCCGAACTGCAACTCCAGCAGCTGCACACTGTCCGCCTTGAAGCCCGCCCAAAGTCGAGCGAAGGTTCGGGTGAGATAAGCATCAGACGGCTTGTTGTAAATGCACTTCGCATGCGCCCTGACAGAATAATTGTCGGCGAATGCCGCTCAGGAGAAGCACTTGATATGCTCCAAGCCATGAACACTGGCCATGAGGGCAGTATGTCGACAGTTCACGCAAATTCCGAAAAAGATGCTGTCTCAAGACTTGAAACTATGGTGCTGATGTCTGGGGCAG
>JAITBH010000098.1 GCA_031283745.1 Candidatus Ectomicrobium neotermitis
GAAAACGCATACTATCCAAGAAACCCATAACATTTTTTACCTCCTTAACTCATATTTCTACAACTTATTAACGGCTTTGCGGGCGTTCCACCCGGAACGGCAGGGAAAGAAAGGGGAGCAAAAGGGAACGAAAGGGAACTGCAACGACACGACAAAAACAAAAACAACGACACGACAAAAAAACCAATTTCGCATATTTTTCAAATTCCGCCCCGCAACCACCCGTCCCGTTTCGTATTGCCCATCCGCCGTTTCATTATCCCGTAAATGACCACACGGGAGGGTTTGAAACCCTCCCCTACATTGGTCACTCGCCTTCGGTGCCGTTCCACCCGGAACGGCAGGGAAAGAAAGGGGAGCAAAAGGGAACGAAAGGGAACTGCCACGACACGGCAAAAACAAAAACAACGACACGACAAAAAAACCAATTTCGCACATTTTTCAAATTCCGCCCCGCAACCACCCGTCCCGTTTCGTGTTGCCCGTCCGCCGTTTCATTATCCCGTAAATGACCACACGGGAGGGTTTGAAACCCTCCCCTACATTGGTCACTCGCCTTCGTTGCCGTTCACTAATCACTAATCACTTGCTGTTAACAGTTTAATCCTCTATTTGGAGCATAGCAATAAAAGCTTCGGGGGGAATTTCAACTTTTCCAAACTGCCTCATTTTCTTCTTTCCCTCTTTTTGTTTTTCAAGAAGTTTGCGTTTGCGGGTTATGTCTCCACCATAACATTTAGCCAAAACATCTTTACGCATAGCAGCTATATTTTCGCGGGCAATTATTTTATTGTTGACCTTTGCTTGGATAGGAATTTCAAACATATGTCGAGGAATTATACTCCGCAATTTCTCGGTCAGAAAGTGGGCTGCATTTTGTGCCTTATCTTTATGAACTATCGCCGACAGAGCGTCCACCACCTCACCGTTTATCATCATTTCAAGCTTGACTAATTCCCCCTCTTGCGGAGGGATATGCTCATAATCAAAAGAGGCATAACCTTTTGAAACTGATTTTAGTGCGTCATAAAAACCCACAATAATTTCAGCCAAAGGCAAGTGATATTTTAAGACCACGATTTTTGTGTTCATATATTTCATCTGGGTGAGTTTGCCCCTTTTTTTACGGCAAAGTTCAAAAATGGCGCCGAGATATTCCGTCGGCGAAATTATCGTTGCCTCAACATAAGGCTCCCAAATCTCTTCAATATCTCCAGCGGCAGGAAACTTTGCGGGATTGTCGATGACAATCAACTGACCTTTGGTTTGGAGTTTGTATTCAACATTAGGAGAGGTCACCAAAAGGTTTAGGTTGAACTCGCGTTCAAGCCGTTCTTTGACAATTTCTAAATGAAGAGAACCAAGAAAGCCGCAGCGAAAACCAAAACCTAAGGCAATGGAAGTTTCTGGAAAGTAGGTAAGAGAAGAATCTGAAAGCCGCAGTTTTTCAAGTGCATTTTTTAGCCCGTCATAATCAGACGAGCTGAAAGGATAAAGCCCCGCAAAAACAAAAGGATGAATTTCTTTATACCCCAAATGAGGCCGAGCAGTGGGACGGGAACTTTCTGTAACAGTGTCGCCAATTTTTATGTCGCGAATATCTTTTATGCCCGCAACTATGTATCCAACCTCACCAGAATTTATCGCCTCCGACTCGATAGGTTTTATTTTCATATAGCCAACTTCTAAAACCTCATATTCAGCATTGCCCGCCATAAACCGAACTTACATTCCTTTTTTAACTACACCCTCAAAAACCCTGACGATGATTATTACGCCCCGAAACGAATCGTAGAAAGAATCAAAAATCAATGCTGACAAGGGAGATGAGTTGTCTACCTTTGCTGACGGAATTTTTGAAACTATCGCATCCACAATTTCGTCAATGCCGATGCCCTCTTTTGCACTGGCAAGAATGGGAACATCAGTAATTTCCAACCCTTCTTTTAGCTGCTCATAAGCACCATCTACATCTGCGGTAGGTAAATCGATTTTGTTGATTATCGGAATGATTTTAAGGGAGGCATTTTTGGCAAGCATTGTGTTGGCAAGAGTTTGTGCTTCAACGCCTTGAGCTGCGTCAACAATTAAAAGAGCTCCTTCACATGCAGCCAAAGCTCTTGAAACCTCATATGTAAAATCCACATGGCCCGGTGTGTCGATGAGATTTAGAATATATCCTTTTCCATCTTTAGCTTTATATTTCATTCTGACAGCCTTAGCTTTTATGGTGATGCCGCGTTCTCTTTCAAGCTCCATACCGTCGAGAATTTGATCTTTCATCTCTCTTTTAGAAATCGTGTCGGTATACTCTAAGAGCCTGTCAGCCAAAGTGCTTTTTCCATGATCAATGTGAGCGATGATGCAGAAATTTCTGATCTCGGGCATTAGTTGATGTCCTCAGAAAATTTGATGCCCTTTAGTATCTGCTCTATTTGAGAGCTGTCATCACATTTCAAAACTTCGTCGGAAAGTTTTTTCATCTCTTCCATATTTACGCTGCGGATAATTTTTTTAATTCTTGGAATTTGAACAATTGAGACGCTAAATTCGTCTAAGCCAAGCCCGAGAAGTATCGGAGTATAAAATGGAGAGCCTGCCATTTCTCCGCACATCGCAACCTTTATCCCCGCTTTGTGCCCATTGTCGATAATCATTTTCAAAAGCCGCAAAACTGCGGGGTGAAGAGGATTGTAGAGATGTGCAACATTTTCGTTTACCCTGTCTGCAGCCATCGAATATTGAATTAGATCGTTTGTGCCGATAGAAAAAAAGTCCACTTTTTTAGCAAGTATGTCTGAAATTAAAGCAGCCGATGGAACCTCTATCATGATCCCAACTTTTATGTCCTCATCAAAAGGAATGTTTTCTTTTCTTAGGTCTGTCTTAACCTTTTCTAAAACCTCATTTGCCGCATCAAGCTCGTCAACACAAGAGACCATCGGATATAAAAGATTGATTTTTCCTTTAGCTGATGCCCGCAAAATTCCCCTCAACTGATCGATAAAAATCCTGGGATACTTTAGGCACAACCGAATTGCCCTAAGCCCCATAAAAGGATTCTTTTCTTTCTCTAAATGTAGCACGTCTGATTCCGTCAACTTGTCGCCGCCAAGGTCGAGAGTTCTGATGACAGTGGGAAGACCGTTCATACTTTCAACAACTTTCACATACGCCTCATAATGAACATTTTCGCTGGGAATGTCTGAGCGGTTGAAATAAATAAATTCGGTTCTATAAAGACCAATGCCCGCAGCATGCATAGACAAGACCAAATTAGTTTCATTGGGGTTTTCTATGTTTGCCAAAATTTCGACATTATGCCCGTCGACAGTTGTTGCAGACATATTTTTTATCTTGTCTAACTCTTCTGTAGCTTTGTCTAAATTTTTAATTTCCTGCCTGTATTTTTCTATCACTTCTTTATCGGGATTTAAGATGACTAAACCAGCATTCCCGTCAAGAATTATCTCCTCATTGGGTTCAACATTTGAGGTTATGGAAGTTAAACCAACAACCGCTGGAATGCCGAGACCGTTTGCGACGATAGCGGTATGCGAAGTCCGCCCGCCCATATCCGTAACAAAACCAAGCACAAATTTTTCTTTCATCACTACGGTTTCAGCGGGGCTTAAAGTGTGGGCAACGACTATTTTGTTTTCGCCGATATTTTCAAGCAAAACTTTGCGATCTTTCCTGCCAATTAAATTGTCGATGATTTTCTTTGAAACCTCTTTTATGTCGGCAACCCGCTCTCTGAAATACTCATCGCTCTCGACTTCCAAAGTTTTAACGATGTCTTTGGTGAATTTATCAACAGCATACTCTGCTTTTGAACCTGAATTTATCATCTCTAAAACTTTCTGCGTCATGAGAGGATCCTCTAACATCAAGAAATGCACCTCTGCAATTTTTGCGTAATTTGCACCAAGTGTTCTGTTGATCTTAGAGCGAAGTTCCTGCATTTCAGCCCTGGCATTTTTGATGGCTTCTTGAAAACGCAAAACCTCTTTTGCCCGCTCGGACTGCGGGATATAAATTTCTTCAGTAGGCATAAAATCATCGTTCTTTAATAGAAAAACTTTTCCGATAACAATGCCTGAAGATGCTGAAATTCCTTTTAGTGTGATGTTATGTTCTTTTTTCATTAGCAATCATTTCCTCAAAATTAGAATTAAAAAATTTCTCCAACTCTTTACTTACTTCTTCTTCATCCTCTCCGTTGATGACAAACTTCAGATCTGAACCGCAGTCTGCTGCAAGAATCAAAATGCTCATAACGCTTTTTGCATCTATCTCCATATCGTCCTTAAAAATTTTCACCTCAGATTTATACTTTGAAAGCATTTGAACTAGCAATGCACCGGGTCTGGCGTGTAAGCCTTGTTTAGATTTAACGATCAGCTTTTTCTCTATCATTTTAGTTCCCCAAGTAAGCCCAGATAACGCAAAGCAAAATTACCAAATACACCTTAGCCGCAGAGGTGAATTTGTTTAAGGACAAAGACAAAACAAAACCCAACACAAAAACCAGAATGTCTATCATCGACATTTCAAAAAATAAAACCCTGTCATTTCTCCAGCCATAAAAATAAAAATATGCACCAATAACAATCGCTAAAATCGCAACCGCAATAGCTTTTGTCGTCGACATATACTGTTTTATGCGGGGCTTTGAGATAAATCCAAGAACATCTCTGCCCTCAATAAAAATGCTGCTGGCAAAGAAATATCGAATGAACAAATGGAAAAAATTATAGATGAGAAAAAAGCCAAGCGGTATGAGCAGATATAAACGAGGATCAACATTATCAAAGCCGCTATAAAAGAAAACGATAAAAAATACAGCACCAAGTGCCGCTACGTTTTCTAAGGTTCCCCAAAAAAACGAATCGCCCATGGCCGCAAGAGGACTCGCCATTGACTGTTTAAGCTTTGAGATCATTGGGATTACATTTGAATTTCCTCTGGCTGCTTCTCGCTCCATTTTCTCGGTTAAGACAATTATCAAAACTGCCATGTAAGGATGCGTGTTAAAAAATTCAAGATGCCTTAGATATGCTTCTTTTCTTTTTTCTACCTCGGGATAAAACTTGTCAAGGAAAGGGGCAAGCAAAAACAGAAAACCAACATTTTGCATTCTCTCAAAGTTCCACAAAGACTGAATAAAAAAAACTCTTCCATAAAACATTAGACGTTTGATCATATTTCCTACCTAAAAATCTTTATGCTGATTAAAGAATATACCGCAGAGCCAAGCCCCAAAATTGGGAGCAGATACCATGCTTTTACAAAACCGTTTAAGACAAAACCCGGGAGGTGCAGATAAAACAGATAAAATACAAGCCCGCCCAAAGGAAATGCGATTAAGTAAAAAGCGAAAAACTTAAAGAAAAATAAAAATGCCCCGAGTGCCATACCTTTGTTGAGACGTTCAAACTTTGACTCTTTTATACCTTGCTCAATCCACCGCATAATCGATGTGTTTATTTTCCTGACCAAAACATCTACCTCTCGGCAAAGATAACCAAAGGGGACAGCGATCATCAAAGCAAAAATCCCAGCCGCTGACAGGCCGGGAAAATATTTGTTAACCCAATAAATTGTTAGGACGCTTATCGCACTAATATTTGGAGGCATCGAAGCACCAAGTGGAACTGCGTTAAACCATATCAACTCAACAATCATTCCGATCCACAACCCCGTCGCTATGTCGCCAGTTAAATATCCAAAAACGGGAGCACAAAAAATTGGTCGATACAACATAAACTGCCCGATACCCGTCATATCTACACTAAAGACTGCAGCAATCAACGATAAAATAACAACGTTTTCTATGATCATTTTTTATAAAAACTTTTTCCTATGGCTTCCATCACATTTATTCTTTCGTCTAAAGGCAGGATTCGCCCCTCAAGCTCAATTCCTTTCTGGAAGAGGATCTTCAAAACTTCAATATCTTTATCGTCGACAAAAACATTTTTGAGGACTTGTTTTTTATCTTGTGCATAGTGCATTCCGCCAACATTTACTTGCTTAAAATTTGCACCTTTGTCGACCATATATAAAATCTCCTCGGGCTTAGCAGCGATGATCATTGTTCTCAACTTTTCATATTCACCGTTGATGATTGATTGGGTTATTTCTTCAACGGTTTTAATATCAAGGCTCACATTATTTGGGACAGAAAGACTCATAAGAATTTTTTGCATATTATCGTTTGCGACAAAATCAGAAGCAACGGCTATTTTGTCTACCGCTATATTTTTAAGCCACCCCTGAACTATTTGCCCGTGAACAAGTCTGTCATCAATTCTTACAAGAACTATAGCCATCTCTACTACCCCCCTTCCCTAAAATAATCTTTTGATGTTTACGATACTTCGCTGCCCATCTTTATAAACCTTATCGGCAAGATCTTTAGCACTGTCGAAATGTTTGCTTGCAAACATAGCAGTCAAAATCATCGGCAAATTGACACCCGTCACAACCTCTACGTTGGCTGTTCTGCATAAAGGAACTACGGCATTGCAGGGGGTTCCGCCGACCATATCAACCAAAATCAAAACTCCATTTTCATTGTTGATGCCATTTATAAAAGTTTCCATTTTTTGCTGCATATGGGACAAACTTTCCCCCGTCGGCATTTCGATTGCATAAATATTATCTTGCTTGCCCGCAATTTTTTCTGCTGAGGCTAACAATTCTTCTGCTAATGCTCCGTGAGTGACGATAATTACATTGATCATTTTTTCTCCCGCTTAAACTTTTTCAATTTAACGGCTCTTACTATCGCTTCTGCCAATTTGGAACTATCGTGCCTTGCATATATTTTGTCTAAAAACAGATCAGCTTTTAGGGTTTTGATGTTTACTTTGTCTATCTCAACTTGCTCCGCACCATTCTTTTTGTAGCGTCTGATTATGTCTTTAGGAACTATCGCTTTGTTTGCTAAAACAATATCTATTATTCCTTTATAAGAATGCTTTTCTATCGCTTCGATATGGTCTGACAATTTGTAGTCAGTGGTCTCGCCCGGCTGGGTCATGATATTAGCGACATAAATTTTATAAGCCTTCGATGATTTGATTGCATCTATCACTCCGTCGACGAGAAAATTGACAATGACCGAAGTGTATAGTGAACCCGGCCCAAAAATTAAAACATCGGAGTGTTTGATGGCTTTAAGAACTTCGGGGGCTGCTGGAGGGTTTGGAGGGAATAAAATAATTTCACTTATTTTTTCAAAAACCTTTGAGATTCTGCTCTCTCCGCTGATATGCCGACCGCCTTTCAATTCTGCCTCAAGCACGACAGGAAAAAGAGTTACAGGTAAAACTTTTCCTCTGATGGCTAAAACCTCTCCACAATGTGCTATCGCATTATCAAAACTTCCTGATATCGCAGACATTGCCGTCAAAAAAATATTTCCAAAAGAGTGACCTGCTAAAGAACCTCTTTCTGGAAATCGGTATTGAAAAAGCCTCGACATCAAACTTTCTTCTTCAGACAAAGCCACCAAACAATTTCTCACATCGCCCGGGGGCAAAACGCCAAGCTCGCTCCTTAACTTTCCAGAACTTCCACCATCATCAGCTACATTTACTATTGCGGTAATTTTATCGTTGTATTTTTTCAAACCCCGCAACAAACTTGAAAGACCTGTTCCGCCGCCTAAAGCCGTTATGTTTAGTTTATCAATCATCTTTTTATGTCTCTGTGATTTATGCTGACCTTATAATTGTTGTTACTTAAAAATTGTGCAAGCAACTCTGAAACAAAAACTGAACGATGCCTGCCGCCTGTGCAACCTATCGCTATGGTCAAATAACTTTTGCCCTCGTTGATGTAGCCCGGTATCGTCATTTTAATGAGCTTAGAAAAGTCAGCAAAAAAGGTTTTGAAAGTTTTTTGTTTCATTATGTAATCCTTGACTGCCTTATCCTTTCCGGTTTTAGCCCTCAAAGCCGAAATGTAATTTGGATTTATCAAAAACCTCACATCGTAAACTATGTCGACATCAAGAGGTAAGCCGTATTTGTAACCAAAGGACATAACGGAAACCGTCAAATGCTCTTTGCCTTCGTCGGAGCCGGTCATACGCAAAATTATTTTTTTTAATTCGCCCATTGTTGTGCCTGATGTATCGATAACCTCATTTGCTGCTGTGAAAACATCCTTCAACATTTTCCTTTCCAGCCTTATTCCCCGAGAAACCGACGGTCCTAAGGGATGTCTACGGCGAGTTTCTGAAAATCTTCTAATCAAAACAGAGTCGCTACAGTCTAAAAATATTGTTTTGTGAAAGATCTGCTTTTTTTCTAAGGCACTTACAATGTGCTTGAAACCTTTTAGGGATTCGCCTGCTCTTGAATCTACACTGACAGCCACATTTTTATACTTGCCGGAATTTTTCAAACAAACATCTATGAAATCGTCCATCATTTGAAGGGGCATATTGTCTATGCACATAAACCCCAAATCTTCAAAAATTTTCAAAAGTTGACTTTTGCCTGCACCTGATATTCCTGAAACTATGTAAAAACTAACTCCCATTATTTTTTTCCGCGATGATATTTTTGAGCTTGTGATCAAGCTCTCTTGCAGCATAAATTCCTTTCTTTTTAAGCCTCTGATTTAAGCTCGCAGTCTCAACTAAGACAGCCAAATTTCTGCCCGGTCCGACTGGAAGAGTAACCTCTGGCAACTGGACATTCAAAATGTAAGTAAAATACTCATCAAGACCAAGCCGCTCCATTTTGTTTGCCTCATTCCACTCCTCTAAACGTATAACCAACTCAACGCAAACATCGTCGAGGGTATTCCCAATTCCGAAAACATCTTTGACATCGATAATGCCAAGACCTCTCAGCTCAATGAGATATTTAGACAGAGACATACCATTGCCAAAAAGTGTTCCGCCTGACCTTTTGGTAATGTTTACCATGTCATCGGCTACGAGCATATGTCCTCTTTTGACAAGTTCCAAAGCACATTCGGATTTGCCTATACCAGATTTGCCCGTAATTAAGACACCTAATCCATAAACGCTAACCAAAACACCGTGCAGTTTTATGCTTGGTGCAAGTTTAGCGTTAAGAAAATAGATTAACTCGCCGATTAAAGCTGATGATGAAAATTCTGTTCTTAGGAGGGAAACTTCAAGGGAGGAAAAAACTTCCGACATCGCCTCGGTGGGCCCGAGATTTTGGGTGAGAATGCAACAAATTGCTCTTTTGTGGGAGAAGATTTTGTTTAGGATAGAAGCCTGCTTTTCAAAACTTAGAGAATTGAGATAGGTAAATTCGCTCTTTCCTATAACTTGCACTCTTTCGTATGGAAAATGTTCAAAATATCCTGTGAATGCTAACCCTGGTCTGCTTATATCCGATGCTGTTATTTTTCTTTTAAGACCTTTCTGCCCTGCTATTAACTCAAGCTTCAAATCTTTGGCTTTTTCTTCAAAAAGCTGTCCTACTTCTAAAAATGAAGACATCTCAATAAGCATCCTCTTGCTGTATTATCTTTACAACAACTTCTGCAGTGGATGCTTCTCTGATAGCCTGCCTCAAAAATTTATCCTTAAACAATCTCGAAATTTTTGACAAAGCTTTCAGATGCTGCCCTGATGCTTCAAGGGGACCAACTAATAGAAAAATTATGTTCACTGGTTCGCCGTCGAGAGAATTAAACTCAATACCTTTATGAGAAATTCCTAAAACTCCAACCTGCTCATCAAGAACATCAGTTTTACCATGCGGAATTGCAACGCCTTGACCAATTCCAGTCGAACCCAATTTTTCTCTTTCTAAAACGACATCGATAATCTCTTCCGTGTTTTTAACATCTTTTGTTGTTTTCAATGTTTCAACAAGTTCCACAATAGCGGCTTTCTTATCTGTCGCTTTCAAGTTTACGATTACTGCCTCGGGACTTAAAAAATCCATAATCTTCATTTCTGGTAAATCCTCCATTGTATAACTATAGTCTGTCTATACTTCCCCTACATCAATCACATCTCAGGTTCTAATAAAACTAAAGATTCTTTATCCGCTTTGCGGTATAACACATTTATTTTTTTGGTCTCTCTGTTTAAGAACATGAAAACGCTGTAATTCAAAATATCCATATCTTCTATCGCTTCTTTTATTGTAACGGGCTTTAAATCAAACCTTTTTATCTCAGAAATTTTGCTCTCAGAATCTTCCATGATGTCATAAGAATAAACCTCGGGGGTGCCGAGTTTTTTGCTCTTAGAAACTTTAAGGTTTGTGTTTCTATGTATCTTTGAAATCTCCTTCTTTTTCCTTAACTGTTTTTCCAGCTTGTCGACGGAAAGATCAATAGAGGTATAAATATCTGGAGACTGCTCTTTTGCATTAAAAACAACTTTACCTACATGAAACGAAATTTCTGTGATTTGTCTATTTTTTTCTACCGATAAAACTATGTGTGCCCAGACATCATCCCCATCAAAAAATTTAGACGCTTTCAGAACTTTTTTCCGAACATAAGCGTCTATTGCACTAGTAAGTTTTAGATGTCTTGCAGTGATGTTAATTTGCACAATTTGCCTCCTCAGCACTCGTTTTTGCGATTTCAGTCTTATAGCAAATATTCAAACAAAAACAAATTTTTGAGATTCACATCTTAAAATCGTGTCCCAAGTATACTTTTCGGGCCTCCGGACTCTCAATTAAGACCCTCGCATTGCCCTCTAAAAGTATCTTTCCCTCGTATATTATGTATGCCCTGTCGATGATTTCTAATGTCTCTCTGACATTGTGATCTGTGATCAAAATTCCCAGCCCGCGTTCTTTAAGTTTCTTGATGATTTTTTGAATATCGTCAACGGTTATCGGGTCTATTCCCACAAAAGGTTCATCTAAAAGTAAAAACTTCGGATCATTTATCAACGCTCTGGCAATTTCAAGCCGTCTTTTTTCTCCGCCTGACAACGTTGTGCTTTTTTGAAAACGCAATTTTGTGAGTCCGAAATCATTCAACAAGTTTTCAATTTTTTGCTGCTGTTCTTCTTTTGGTATCGGAAGAAGTTCTGCCACTGCCCGCAAATTATTTTCAACGGTTAAGCCCCTAAAAATTGAAGGCTCTTGTGCAAGATACCCTATGCCGGCTCTTGCTCTTTGATACATTGCCCAGTCCGTAATTTCTTGATCATCTAAATAGACATTGCCGTCATAAGGTTTTATCAGCCCGACAGTCATATAAAAAGAAGTGGTTTTGCCTGCACCGTTTGGACCAAGCAAGCCGACGACTTCGCCCTGATTGACATTTATGCTCAACCCGTTAACAACCATTCGATATTTGTATTTCTTGAATAAATTTTCGGCTCTAAGAATCATGGTAGTTTATCTTCCATTTGAATTTTTCCGCTGACATCTCCCTCAAGGAGAATTCTTTTTTTGTCGTAGTTATAAAAGGTTATTTTGTCGGCACGATAAAAACCTTTTCTGCCCTCATAGATAACGTCTGCCTCTGGTCTTTTTTTGTCTTTACGCATAATCAAAATTTTGGAATCTGTGTCATAGACTGCATTGTCTGAGCGGATGGTTCCCGATGAGGTTACGATTACAACATTTCCAAAGGCACTGACTGCGGATTTATTTTTATCGTAGGTCATAATCTCTGATCTGATCACATTCTTGTCGCTATCTACTGCTTTCGAATTGCCCCGCGAGACTATGTATTCCCCTTTGTTGCGTGCATAAATTTGTGAGCCTGTTATGGTGATTGCCGCAAAAACTGCGTCCACAAGGAAAAGCCCTGCAAAGAAACTAATTAGTCCTCTCAATAACAATTTTTTGATTTTCGATGACGATATTTTCAAGGTTAGTATCGGCTCTAAAAGATGTTCCATCTATCGTTTCCCCCTTTCTCTCTATCCTGACGGGATTTTTGCTGAAAACCGTTTTGGTTTTTGCATCATATTGCAAATCTGTCGTCTGCAAACGTTCATTTTCGGCAGTGTCAACAACACATCTCCCATACCCTTTAACATCATAAGTGTCCAAATCTATATCTGCTTTTTCCATCACAAGAGTGGAGGTATATTCCCCGTCTTTATAAAACTTGACTATCGGAACATTTATCTTGGCGATGCTCATATTTTCATTTATCGTTGCGGATTCTGATTCCATGATCATTTTCAATTTTCCCCCTTCGGTTTCAGTGATCGTAAACTTCTCTATCGCATGTTCTCCTATCGGAGGCGTTTCATCTATAACTTTGTCGGCTCCACCACAGCCCAACAAAAAAGTAATCGGAATAATTACACAAAGCAACTTTATTTTTTCCATATTTCCTCACTCGGGCTGCGTGTTCCATCTTTTATGAAACCATACCCACTGCTGCGGATATTTTCTTATAAACATTTCAAGCCTCGAAGTCGCTACTTGAGTTAAGTTGACGATGTCTTGATTTTTATCACCAGAAGGCTCAACGGCGAGAGGTCCTTCAATTACGGTGGTGTGGTTAAATTTTCCATCACGTCTGTCTACGCCAAGAAGCACTTCGGCGCCCGTCCTCAGGGCTAAAGCTGCAAGACCCGACGGGGTGTGGGCTTTTTTGCCAAAAAAATCAACAAAAACGCTGGGAACATTCGTGTCTTGATCTATGAGCATCGCAATTATCTCCCCTCTTCTTAACGCCCTCAGCAAATTGCGGGCGGTATCTTTAGAATCTTTCAAAATAACATTGACCTTCTTTTGAATTCGATAGCCCACAAGCATTTCGTTTAAGCCATCGACATAAATCTTTTTTGCCACAACATTTACGGGAACACCCAGTGCAGCCACTGCTGCGGCGGTCATTTCCCAGTTGCCCGTATGTGCACTGACAATCAGCACACCTTTCTTTTTGTTTATCCCGTCCCAGAGTAAATTCTCGTTTTCAATTTTGACTATGTCAGACAGAAACTTTTCATCTACTTTCGGAAAATTTGCCAGCTCAAAAAAATTCCGAGCCTGATTTACAAAAACCTCCGAAACAATCTCTTTTATCTCCGCAGAAGTTTTTTGGGGGAAGCAATTCTTGAGGTTTTCTTTAGCTATATCAACAGCGTCCCGTGTTAAATGAGGTGCTATTTTGCCGAAAAACTCCGCTATCCGCCCGACAGCCACTTTATATGGAATAAGCAGAAAGAGCTTCGAAAACATCCAAGCACCATAGAAATAAATCTGTCTGCGAATTTTCTTTATGATATGCATTTTCAATCCCCCCGCTTAATCACTGTCGTTAACGACAACGGCATTCTTAACCCGCCAAAAGGAATCGGCGGGCGGGAGGGTTTGAAACCCACCCCTACATTGATCGATGTTTTTGCCGTTGCAGTTTGTCGTTTACTTAAAGCCGTTCTATAAGGAACCAAAATGAAAAAAGCAGTTATCGCAGTTGCCGTAGTTTTAGTGTTTATCTTTACCCTCACTCAAAAAAGCGGGGCCGCTGACGCTGGCACATGGGCTGAGCTGTCAGACCTCCTCGGCAGTAGTGATGACTATTACTCATCCCCCATCGAGCTATTAGCCGATATAACCAGCAATACCTTTTCCTTGCTTAATTTAGGTGCCAATAAAACTATTACATCAAACCCCAGTAAGCCGCTTTCTTTAACTTTCGCCGCGCCCCAAACAGGCATTTTGGCTTTATCCGTTAAAAAGTTGATGTTTCAAAATCTTAACCTGCTGACATTTTCAAATGCTAGCGCCTCGGCTATAAAGAATGAAAACCTTTCCTTGATAACCTTTGACACTTTGACAGTCAAATTCTTGAATAACATAGTGGCGAGTGGAAACGGCGGGGCTATTTATAACAGTGGG
>JAITBH010000130.1 GCA_031283745.1 Candidatus Ectomicrobium neotermitis
AAAAGTGATGATTTTGCGATTATTTTGGTGCCGCCGATGGGCAGTTCCACCCGAGTGATTAGTGGTTAGTGAACGGCAAAAGCAACCCCCGACAGGCAGGCGACCAGAACAACCAGTTGAGAAAGCTTAAAACTTAGTTTGAACGGCAAAACCAAAACCCCCCACAACAACTAATATAGGTATACCCTTCGCAAATTCACTCACATTCTCTCCTGCAAAACAACTTTGTTTGTCTCTAAAAAAAGCCCCCGCTCGAGAGAGCGGAGGCTTTTTATTTCATTTGCATTGGTTGTTTGTTATTTGCTGTTGCTTTTGCTGTTTTTGTCTTGGTCGTGGTTTTTGCAGTTGCAGTTCACTAACCACTAACCACTGATCACTTGCCATTTGGTCGTTCCCTAACCCCTGTCGTTCGGGTGGAACGGAACGCCCGCCGACAGGAAGGCAGGCATACAAATCGCACGCTAACTGGGCTTAGGCAACTGATAAGATTTTTCCGATTACATAAGGAAGGAAGTTAAAACAGGTCGGAGTGGGTGCCAGTGTGGAGGAAGTAAACTATTTTGTCGTCTAAAACTTTATAAATCAGCAACCAGTCGGGCGTAATGTGACATTCAAAACAGTTTTTGTATTTACCTATTTGCAGTTTGTGATTATGAAATTTGGCAGGCAAAGGCTTGCCCGAAAGAATAAGGTGCATAGTGTGATTTATTAAATCGATATTAAGTCCTCGTCTTTTTGCTAATTCAAAGTCCTTAGTGAAACCTTTTGACAGTTTAGAAATTAACATTTGTCACTATTTAGATATGCAAACATTTCTTCGTTGGAATTAAATTCAAGTATTTCGTCGGTAGGTTTGCCGTCAATGTGGTCTTGGACTGCTTGGAGAGTTTTCATCACCCTTGCATTAGGGATATGCGGTTTATTCTCCCATTCTTTTTCGATTTCCTCGGGGGTTTTTTCTATTTTTATCGGGAGCTTTTTCTTTTTGAGTGTCTGTTCAAGAACAGCAGTCAAAACTCTTTCGGTAGAAAAACCAAGCTGATTAAAAAATTTTTCAGCAGACTGTTTAAGTGTTTTGTCGACGTGGATACTGATAATTGCATTTTTATTCATAATTGTTACCTCTTTGTAGTTCATTATGTTTGTTTAACATCTTTATCGGGATAATATCAAATACTTATAAATAGTTACAAAATGGGAGGTTTTATGAGCTGTTTTAACAATTGCGGGCTGTTGTGCTGGCGGCGGGATTGATTGGATTGACTACATTAGACGGGCTAAAAAAGGGAGGAGGGCAATGTTTAGATTTTCAGGGTTTTGGGTGGAGGACGAGGCTTTGGTGGTGTTGACGCTGGTTTCTTTGCTTTTAATGCCCTCGTTAGCAAAATAATCCCAAAACTCAAAAACCTCGACGAGGGTGTTTTCCTAAGCAGGTTCTCTCAAAAAAAAGGCAACGAACATATTTTTATATTCATTGCCTGTGCTATTTAGAACGGCGGTGGGCTTTGAGAACTTTGTCGATAACTTTTGTTACACCATAATTGTCATTTGAATCAGCGACAAAATTTGCATATTGCCTCATATCTTCCGATGCGTTTTTAACGATATAGCTGTGTTTTACGGCTTGGAGCATCTCAACATCATTGTAAGTATCTCCAAAAGCCATCATCTGCTCATATTTTAACCCCAGATTTTTTCCAAGCAGTTTAATTGCTGTTCCTTTGTTTATTCCAAGGTTCATGATATCAATCCAAACAGTGTCTCCTACGGTTACAGAAAAATCATTTGCGTATTGAGGTTTAAATATTTTTTCATAAAACTCTTTGCTGTTTTTGTTTGGAAAGTAGACACTAAACTTATTTGCCTTTACAGAAAGTTGATTTGGAGCATCAACAAAAGCAATTTTTGAATAGGAACGACTTAATGTCGCACCGTATTTTTTGTGTTTTTTAGGCACATAAGCTCGATCAATGCCGCAAACAATAGCAATGCCGTCGGTTTTAGCTTCCGTAAAATTCACCATAGTTTGGTAGTCAGGGGTTTCCAGTAGGCTGGTAAAAATCAGATTTTCCTTATGAGTTACAATTCCGCCGTTGTCGCTGATAAAACTCATCTTGTCAACAGAATTGTGGAAAAGAGATTTTAGAGTGTATAAAGGTCGACCGCTTGCTATGACTAAATCAATGCCGATTTTGTCCAACTCCAAAATATAGCGGTCAAAATTTGGAGGAAATTCTCCGCTTTCGGTGAGAAGTGTGTGATCCATATCCATCGCTATCATTTTTACATCTTTCAGGGCTGACTCAATACTCATAAAACCTCCTTTATTAACACATCAAACAAACGAAAAAAATAATAATAACTATACACAAAAATTAAAAGTTTGTTCCTGTAAAAGCTATTTCTTTTTGTTAATATAAATTTTCAGCAAGATGAATAATGATTTAAGGGTGGAGGAAATTTATGGACATTTTTAAGAAAGGTTTTATTAAACGAGCAAGCCAAAATCAGTTACTGAGAAATCTTTGGAACAGGGTGCCGTATAAGGAGCGTTTTAAGCTGTGTCAATATTTCTCGCTTTACGGTGAGAGTGGGGAAAATCTTACGAAAGCTTTGATAGATATTTTCAAAAAAGAACCGTGGCTGGTTGCTCAATGCGACAAAAAAGATGAAGTTTTAAAATTCTTGAGAAAAAATAAATGGGGACATATTTCGCCAGAGTTTCCTGAAATATGGCTTCAAAAAAACCCTGACGGAAAGTGTGTTTTTAATTTTAATGGGGCAATTTTTCCTTATCTAAAGGATGACTTTGCCATTTATTTTTATTTTATTTTTGCCGACACTTTTTTGTTCAGCTTGATTTTTAACGATAAATATCCAGCAGAGTTGGTAAAACGTTTAGAAAAATTGATGGGAGAGGGTCCGTATGGATACACGGATGAAAAATTTGATGTTACGGTAAAAGCGGGGGATATTGTTATAGATGCTGGTGCATGGGCAGGTGATTTTAGTGCATATGCTGCGGGGAGGTCTGCAGAAGCGGTTTACGCATTTGAACCGACCTCGGAATTGTTTGAAAAATTGTGTGAAACCGCCGAGCTAAATACACAGTCCATAAATGGGGGAGGGGGGAAGATTTTTCCGATAAAGAAAGCACTTAGCAAAAATGAGGGGGAAACCGAATTCTTTTCATCAAATTTTTCAGCAAGTAACACTATTATCGAAAATAGACGCGAGGCAGTAAGTTTTGCAGAAAAAATAAAAATCACAACATTGGACAATTTTGTCCACCAAGAAAACATTAAAAAAGTTGATTTCATAAAAGCTGATATTGAAGGTGCTGAGCGGGATATGCTCAAGGGTGCTTACAATGTCTTAAAAGAATTTGCTCCAAAATTAGCACTTTGCACATATCATTTTCCGGATGACCCAGAAGTTTTAGAGGGCTTGATAAAAGCTGCCAATCCAAATTATCGGGTCGTTCACATAAGCAAAAAACTTTTTGCCAGCTGCAAATAAATATCAACGAGTTAGACTTAAACTACTGCCTTATTTATACAATTCAAATTCAATTAAACCCTGTTAATCTCACAATGAGATAACAGGGTTTTTTATTTTCCAAATCCACCGCTACAAACTTTTTATAAAAACAATATGCCAACAAACCCAAAAAATCGCTTAAAATTATCACTTTTTTGGCCCGATAATGATAATTATGTTAAGTTTAAGAGTGAAAAAACAGGATTTCAACAATGATTAAATACTATATCTTTTTGTTGATTTTGCTTGATATGCAATAGAAAATCGTTGCAGAATAACATGTAGTTTTAAGGTTTATACTTTAGCACTCTAATAACTCTGGATAACTTTTGTGAATAAGTATTTCATCTATTAGTTAGTGGTTTTTTGGGTTTTGATAGGGTTGGTTTAATAAGGCAGGCTGGATTGATTCTTGTGGTTTCCAAAGGCTATTTTTGAGGAATACATGAGGAATACATAATGAAGTTAAATAAAAGATTTTTCATATTAGATATAGAGTTTTCATTCCTTATTCCCCTTTTATTTGTATTTGTTTTTTTGTAGAACTCTATAGAAGTAACATAAAAAAATAGGTCTAAATGACAGATTTTATGCATAACAAAACACCCATATTATTAAGGTATGGGCAATAAAAGACAGTAAGGAGGAGGACATGATTTCTTTTTTCGTAGCATTGCTGATTTTAGTTGTTGGCTATTTTGTTTATGGCAAAGTAGTTGTCAAATCTTTTGGTCCAGATGACAGGCAAACTCCTGCATTAACCAAAACTGATGGGGTGGATTTTGTCCCTATGCGAACGTGGAGAGTTTTTTTAGTCCAGTTGCTAAACATTGCTGGGTTAGGTCCTATTTTTGGTGCAGTTGCAGGTGCTATGTGGGGACCTCAAGTTTTTCTTTGGATAGCATTAGGCTCTGTTTTTGCTGGAGGTGTTCACGATTATTTGTCAGGGATGATCAGTGAAAGAAATGAAGGAAAAAGCATTGCGGAAATTTCTGGTATTTATTTAGGTGGAGGTATGAAGATTGTGATGCGGATTTTTTCATTCATTTTGTTAATTTTTGTTGGAACAGTTTTTTGGACAGGACCAGCCGGCTTGCTCGCTAAAATTACAAATTTTAACCCTGTTATTTCAGGCTTTGGTTTCTGGGTTATTGTGATTTTTATCTACTATTTCATAGCCACAATTTTCCCCGTTGATAAAATCATAGGGAGAATTTATCCTATTTTCGGAGCTGTTCTCATTATTATGGCTGTAGGAATTCTTGGCGGAATTTTCTTTGGTGGGTATTACAGCAAAATGCCTGAGATTAGTTTTACAAATGTTCATCCTAGTCAAATGGCAATTTGGCCGTTTATGTTTATTACTGTGGCTTGTGGAGCTATAAGCGGATTTCATTCCACCCAGTCTCCGATTATGAGCAGATGTATTGTGAGCGAAAGAGATGGTCGTAGAGTTTTTTATGGAGCAATGATAGCTGAGGGAGTGATAGCCCTTATTTGGGCAGCAGCTGGTTGTGTGTTTTATGAAGCAACTGGAGGACTTGCAGCACTTGGAGCTGCTCTCAAAACAGCGGGACAGGGAGGAGTTGTTTATGATATTTCTATCGGGATGCTTGGAGTTTCCGGAGGAATTCTTGCAATGCTTGGAGTAATTGCCTGCCCTATAACTAGCGGAGACACAGCGTTTAGAAGTGCAAGATTGACTATCTGCGATTGGTTCAAAATAGATCAAGGGAAGTTGACGCAAAGACTGTTGCTTGCAATCCCTATTCTTATGATAGGAGCAATTTTGAGTCAGTTTGATTATCAAATTATATGGCGTTATTTTGCGTGGTCAAACCAAACACTTGCAACGATAGTTTTGTGGGCTGGAAGCGTATATTTGTTCAAGCACTCTAAAAGTAAATTGTATGCGATAATGCCTGCGGTGCCGGCGACATTTATGACAGCTGTTACTGTTACTTATATTTTCATTGCACCAGAAGGGTTTACTCTATCGCCCGCTATAGGTTATCCAGTTGGCATTATTGCCGCAGCCGTTTGTTTGTTTTTGTTCATTACTTTAATAGTTATGAAAGCTAAGAAATCGTAAGAAAATAAGACTAAAGACAACAAAAAACAGCGTATACTTTTTTATCGGTATACGCTGTTTTTTTATTTATCCACTTATGAGTGGATTATGAAATTCCAAATTGCAATTAAAGAAGTGTTAGACAAGATTAAAAGGACGCTGGAGGTGGTCGCCACGCCGATAGCAGCGTTGTTATTGATTTGGCAGAACACTACCCACCACCACACACAAGATTATACGGCTTACATCATTGCCACAGCGGGCATTATCAATTCTATATTGGCGTATGTTGAGCTATTTCTAAAGAGCCACCAATGAGTTTGTATATCTGCAAGTATTTCAAGATTAAAGAGTTAGTCAACCCTGCATATCTAAGCCAAGCAAGTGAGGTCGTTTTGTGGGGATTGTTTGACGATAGGTTATTAAAGGCTGCCGACGGGATGAGAACAGCAGGGGGCTGTATTGATAAATGGGGGCGGGGCTGGTGGATTGCGGTTTGAGGTTAAACGGCTTTAGCAGGGCTTGGCGGGGGGCTTACACCGATAGCAACGAACTTAATCAAAGGGATATTTGGGAGTAAAGACAAGAAAATTGATGCAGAAATGGCTTTATCGGCAAATGCTGTAGAACTTGCAAAGGTCGCATTGGAACGGGCTAAGACAGACAACGAGTTTAAAATAGCAAGGCAAAAAATTATTGCCGAGACATCAAAAAGCAAGGATTGGGAGGACGAGGTAAGCGGGGTGATCAGGGCGATTTTAGGGTTGTCAGGGGTTGTGGTGGTGATTAGCAGCGTGATTGGATACTTTGCAGGGAAAGAAACTTTACTCACCCCTCAAAACTTAGCGTCAGTGGTGTTTTATGTGGTGGGGTATTATTTCAGCGAGCGGTGCTGTCAAAAAAAGTTTTAACCCAATGTCTTGAAACATTTTTTTATAAACATTTGCTTTTTCTGTAAGAGATTTTGGGTAGGCTCTTGAAGTTGAAGGCATTCGATAAACTCGTATGGTGCGAGATTTATATCTATATTGAGAAAATGCAGAAATCGAAGGCTCATCTATCGGAATTATTGACAAAAATATGTCCATCGCTTTTTGTCCCGTCAGGATTATCGTCGTGCAATTTGGAATTTTGCTGATTACTTTTTTTATGTCGGCTGTTTCTATCACTTTTAAGAAATTATCTGAGGAGTTATTTTTTAACCGCACAATTTTAAGAGCCGTGTCCCCCAATGCAATTTTGTTATTTATGCAAAAGTTACGTGCTTTGTTTTCGTCAAATTTTTTATAAGGCATTTCGATAAAATAATTTTTATCCTTAAAAAATATTAACCCTAAAATTCTCCACATATCATTTTGAAAATTGGGATAGTAAAAATTCATTGACCAACGGTCTTGTTTTGGTGGGAAGCTACCAAGCATCAAAACTCTACTTTGTTCTGGAATAAAAAAACCAAGCGGATGTGTTTCAATTGTTTGATAATTGCTCAATTGGCAATGGCTATCTTTCATTTTTTCTTTAGAAAATCGATAACCTTTTTCATATCGTTCCAAAGAGGTTTTTTTAAGTTTGGGTTTCTTAATAGAGCAGCTGGATGATATGTTGGCATCAAAGTTATCCCTTTATAGATATAAAAGTTTCCCCTTAAATTTCCTATTGTTTCATCGCTGTTTAAGAGTCCTTTTGAGGACGGTGCACCTAAGGTTATGATGACTTTAGGTTTGATTAAGTCTATTTGTAGATCAAGATATTTTTTGCAAGTTGAAGCCTCTTCAAATGTTGGAGGTCTGTCATTTCCACGTATTTGAGGGTCGGGGGTTTTCATTGGATGACATTTGACAATGTTTGCGATATAGACATCCTCTCTTTTATAGCCCATAGCCTCTATTATTTTTGTAAGCAATTGTCCCGCTTTGCCGATAAAAGGACGACCCTGATGATCTTCATCATAACCAGGACCTTCTCCAACAAACATTAGTTTTGCTTTTGGATTTCCTTCCCCAAAAACACAATTCAGTCTATGTTCCCCAAGCGGACAGTCTTTACAATTTTTTAGTTTTTCTTTTAATGCCTCAAGTTGTAGAGAGGCTTTAGATATAATTTTCATTTTATAAATCTCATCTTCATCCCAATTTTTATATTCGAGCAGGGTTGTTTTTGCCATCTTTAATATTTCTAAAAAGTGAGATGCTTTCATTTATTATTCTCCTCGCAATTTCTTTTTTTGAGAAATTTTTTAAACCAACAATTTTTGCGTTCTTTCTGATGATGTATGCAGTCGTAAAGTCTGCTCCAAAGGATTTATCAGAATTTGCGACTATCAAATCTAAATTTTTCTTTTCTAATTTTTCTTCTGCGTTTTGAAAAATATTTTGTGTTTCAAGAGCAAAGCCGACAACAACTTGATTTTTTTTCTTTCTTGCACAGTAAGCGACTATATCTGGATTCTTTGTAAGCTCGATTGAAAACCGGTTGGTAGAAGTTTTTTTTATTTTGTTTTTTTTCTGTCTTAATGCCTTGAAATCACAAACTGCAGCTACGCTAATAATTATGTCGGCTTGTTTTAGGTTTTTTTTGGTTGCCGCAAACATCTCATCAGCGGATGTCACTTTTATTATTTGATTGCCGCAAGAGAGCTTAAAGGAAGGCATAAATTCAGCGGGTCCAGTAATAAAAATTAAATTATTTTTTCTTTTTACTATTTGTTCCGCCAAAGCTTTCCCCATTTTCCCCGAGGATTTGTTACTTATAAAACGGACAGGATCTATGTATTCTCTTGTCGATCCCGATAAAACTAAAAAATTTAACTTAGACATTTTATTGTCGTAGATACTATCGTATCAATTGAAGCCAGCCGCCCATCACCTTTGTCTCCGCAAGCGAGTTCACCATCTTCTGATGAGACTATCGTATACCCAAAAGATTGCAGGGTTGAAATATTTTTTTGCACAGCAGGATGTTTATACATATTCGTATTCATAGCGGGACAGATAATTATTTTTGCTTTGCTTGCAAGAATTACAGAAGAAAGCAAATCTTCAGCTCTGCCGAGAGCAAGTTTTGCTATTGAATCAGCTGTCGCTGGAGCAACCAAAATAACATCGGCTTTTTTGGAAAGAGAAATGTGGGCTATTTCAAATTTATAATTTCTATCAAAAACACGATCATATACTCTGTTTTTTGAAAGGGTTTGCAAGGTTAAAGGAGTTATAAATTCTGCCCCACTCTTTGTCAGAATACATTCAACATTTGCCCCTTCTTTTATAAGCCGCCGTATAATAGAGCATGATTTGTAAGCAGCTATGCTTCCTGTAACTCCCAAAACAATATTTTTAGATTGTAAAAGCATCGATATCTCCAATAAAAAAAGAGGGCATATTTGTTTTTTGTAAACAAATACGCTCTCTTTTGTGTTTGTTGTTTTTATTCTGTCTTTTGTGCGGCAGTTTTTGTTTCTATCGCAGAAGCAGAGTCAATATTTTCTTGTAGATTTCGTTCTTGACGATCTTTCCCATTTTGGATTTCTGATTCTCTGCGAGCTTTGTGTTTGGCTTTTAATTCTTCGATAAGAGCTGGTGTAACCTTTCCATCGACAACATCTTCTATAAGTTTTGAAATTAAATCTTGTTGAGTTAATTTTTTGTATTCCTCATCATATTTCTTTACAGAAAGCCACGCTAAAGACTTTTTTACTATTTCATACTTTCCAACCTTTGATTCCAGCAGTTCTTTCGTTAGATCTTCTTGTATTGTCATTGTTTTGTTCCCCTTCAGTGAAAACAACCAAAATTAGATTTTGATCTTTCTCTATGTTTTTGAATTAACCTACTTTATATTGCAAAGACATTATTATAATTTTTACCGCTTCGATTGATTCTTCAAGATTGTCATTAACCACAATATAGTCATATTTGTTTATAAATCTTAATTCAGATTTTACGTTGGCAATTCTTTTCTTGATAATTGACACCGAATCTTGCCCTCTTTTGATAAGTCGTTCCCTTAAAATTTTAATGTTTGGAACTTTAATAAAAATCATACAGGCTTGTGGAAAAACCTTTTTTATATCCATTGCTCCTTGTACATCTATCTCCAGCAATATGTTTTTTCCTGCATCGATTGTCTTCTGTAGAACATTTTTAGGTGTTCCATAATAGTTGTCATAAACTTTTGCCCATTCTGCAAACTTTTCGTCGTTTATCATATCCACGAATTTATTTTCCGTAATAAAATAATATTCAACGCCATTTTTTTCCTTATCTCTCGGTTTTCTTGTTGTATAAGAAATTGAATAAACGATAGTGTTAGAGGATTTTAGAATTTCTTTGCATATGCTTGTTTTGCCTGCACCAGAAGGAGCCGATATGACAATAATATGTCCTTTTTTTTTCATTGATGTTCATCCAGTTTGAAAATATTACAAGGGTTCCTTTTGAGGAATTCCAGTTTTTCTTGGAAATCTGAACGGAGTTTCTTTGTTTTTCTTAAAAGCCAAGAGACAATAAACGAAATTTTGTTGTGGCAAATTGTATTCTAAAACTTTCTCCAAACTCGCCTCTAAAAGCTTCAACGCATTTTCAACGGAAGGCAACCCTTCTTCTTTGCTAAGGATAGAATTTTTTGTTTTGTAAACAATAAAATATCCCCCTACTTTTAATAGAGGGATTGCAAGCTCGAGATTTGGAGATAATTTGCTAACAGCTCTTGATAAAACAAAATCATATTTCTGGCGGTGAAACTTTTGCACGCCAATCTCTTCAGCTCTGATGTTTAGTATTTGAAAGTCGAGCTTCAATCTATCTTTAACATTTTCTAAAAACTTACATTTTTTTGTGATCGATTCTATGAGCGATAAATTTATGTCAGGTAAAACTATTTTTATCGGAATACCCGGCATCCCTGCCCCAGTCCCTATATCTGCAATTTTTATTTGTTTTTTTTGAGATAAAGTTTTTATCAGCTTTACTGCATACAAAGAATCGCAGAAATGACGATAAATCAAATCATTGTCATCTTTGAATGAAATTAAATTTAATTTTCTATTCCATTCAACGATTTCGTCAAAATACTGGGCAAGTTTCTGGAATTGACCATGACCTAATTCTGGAATGATGTTTTTTACAATGTATGTTTTTAACCGTTCCAAAGATTCGTCATTCATATAAAATCATAATTTGTGATCGTTATCTGTCTCTTTTCTTGTTATGAGGATGCCGATCTTTAGTGTTCTTTTGTTTATCCAGAACAATAGCCATCATTGCAATATCAGAAGGTTTTATGCCCGGAATTTTTAAGAGATCTCCAATTGTTTCTGGTTTGATCTCAATAAGTTTTTGTTTTGTTTCATCTGATACAGAATCTAAAGAACTATAGTCAAAATCAGGTGGAATTTTTTTCTTTTCGCTCCTATTTGTTTTTTCGATTAGTTTTTTCTGTTTAGATTCATACCCACTATAGGATATAGCAAACGAAAAGTCTCTTTTCATTCTTTCTATTGTCCAAGGGGCAAATTCTGATTGATCACAGTCAAACTCATTGGGAACTTTCCCCGCTTTTATGAAAGCGTTTAAGGCATTTCTATAGTTACAAAACTGTCTATATACCCTGTATGGAGTAAATCCTAACCTGTATCCAATGTCCATCAATCTTAGGTCTGCATTGTCATTTCTTAACCCTAATCTAAATTCTGAACGCGATGTGAACATTCTGTATGGTTCATCCACCCCTTTTGACGTTATGTCATCGATGAGCGTGCCAATATAAGATTGCGAGGGTTCCATAATTAAAGGCTCTTTTTCTTTAATTTTAAGGGCTGCATTTACCCCTGCGACAAATCCTTGCACAGCGGCTTCTTCATAGCCCGTTGTTCCATTTATTTGACCTGCTAAGTAGAGATTCTTTACAGTTTTTGTTTCGAGTGTCCTATACAAAGAGCGTGGGTCAGAATAATCATACTCGATAGCATAAGCGTATCTAAGAATTTTTGCATTCTCTAAGCCTACTATTGAATGGATCATATCCTCTTGAGCCTTGAAAGAAATGCCTGTAAAAAGACCGTTTAGATAAGTTTCTTTAGTTAGTCTGCTTTCTGGCTCTACAAAAATTTGGTGGGATTCTTTTAAAGGGTATCGCATAAGTTTTTCCTCTATTGAAGGGCAATAACGAGGGCTCTTGCTGCCAGTAGAGCCTATATAGAGAGAGGAATGATCAAGGTTTGCCTGCACAATCTCATGGGTTTTTCGATTCGTGCGAGCAATCCAACAAGAAGCCTGCTCAAATTCATCGCCCAATAGTTGTGGTGTGTCGGCATGAGAAAAAAAGGGAGGGTTTTTGTCTCCATAAACTTCATCTAACTTTGAATAGTTAATAGTATCTTTGCTTATTCTTGGGGTAGTTGTTGTCTTAAATCTGCTAAGAATAAGTCCGCAATTCGTTGATAAAGAATTGGATAAAATCGATGTGCTTTTTTCATTAAACCTTCCACCTGAAAAAGATTCGTTTCCTAAAAATACTTCTCCCCTTAAAAATGTGCCTGTTGTAACAATGACGCTTTTTGCCATAATATCTTCATTTGTTAATATCTTTACACCTTGAACAATTCCTCCTGAAACCAATATATCGGTAACCTCAGACTGCATAACGGTTAAATGTTGTTGGCTTTGCAAACATAACTTCATCAAAGAAGAATACATTTCTTTATCACACTGTGCCCTTGGTGCCCAAGATGCCGGACCTTTTGATTTATTTAGCATCCTAAACTGTATAGCTGTATGATCGGCAACCCACCCCATTATTCCACCAAGAGCATCTAATTCTCTGACCATCTGACCCTTAGCCACACCTCCTATTGCGGGATTGCAAGCCATTCTGGCAATAGCATCAATACTCGTTGTAATGAGAAGGGTTTCCAACCCAAGCTTCGAGGTAGCCAAAGCAGCCTCACAACCCGCATGTCCAGCTCCAACTACAATAGCATCATATGACAGAGAAACGTCATGCATTTTTTCTCTCCTTGTTTTTCATATTGTTTGAGCCAAGAAT
>JAITBH010000045.1 GCA_031283745.1 Candidatus Ectomicrobium neotermitis
TAATTAACCCGCCAAAAGGAATCGGCGGGCGGGAGGGTTTGAAACCCTCCCCTACATTGATCATCCCTGATCCCCGCCGTTGTAGTTGCCGTTAATAAAAAAAGGAGGACATTATGATAGAGATAAAAGAAGGACAAAAGTTGTTGTCTCACGAGGAAACACTAAAAATCATTCCGCACAGACACCCTTTTGTGATGATTGATAAGGTGAAATTAGACGAAAATGACCCGATGAGGGCAGTAGGATATAAATGCGTAAGCGGAAATGAGGGCTTTTTTCAGGGACATTTTCCGGGTGCACCGATAATGCCGGGAGTTTTGATTATCGAATCGATGGCTCAAACCGCCTGCACCCTGTTTTTGTCTAAACCAGAGATGAAAAACTGTCTTGCCTATTTTATGGGCATCGACAAAGTTCGTTTCCGCCAGCCCGTAAAACCGGGCGATTTTCTGGAAGTAAGAGTTGAGATGCTCAGGTGGGTAGGTAGAAGAGGGAAAGTCCAAGGCTATGCTTATGTTGGAGATAAGTTAGCGGCGGAAGCGGAATTTATGTTTTTCATTGTCGATAGACCTCAATAAACGATAAGGGGCTAAAAAATGAACCATATACATAGAAGTGTTGCCATAGATAAAACGGCTGTGATTGAAGACAATGTGGAAATAGGTGCATTTTCCATCATCGGGCCAAAAACCACGATAAGAAGCGGGGTCAAAATTCATGGGCAGGCAGTCATCGAATATGCGGATATAGGCTCAGGCTGTGAGATTTTTAATTTTACCTCCATAGGCAAACGTCCCCAAGACTTGAAATATAAAGGTGAGGAAACGAGGGTTGTCATCGGGAAAAACACCTCCATTCGCGAGAGTGTTACCGTAAACAGAGGCACCATAGTCTCAGGCGAAACCAAGATCGGCTCAAACTGTCTTTTGATGTCCTGCTCGCACATTGCCCACGACTGCATCCTCGGCGACAATGTGATAGTCGGTTATGCCACAGGCTTAGCAGGCCACGTTGAGGTGGAGGATCGGGCGATTTTTAGCGGCGGGTGCGGCGTTCATCAGTTTTGCAAGATAGGCAAGTTGGCATTAGTTGGCGGCGGGGCGAAGGTTACGATGGACATCATTCCTTATTCTATGGCTCACGGGGACAGGGCGGTGCTTGTCGGATTAAATACTATAGGTATGAAAAGGCACAAAATGAGATTGGCTGATATTGATGAGGTCAAAAATGCCTACAAAATTTTGTTTATGTCTAAGCTTGGCTTAGAGGAAGCTTTAGAAAAGTTGAAAGATACGAAGTCGGTCTATGTCAAAGACATCGTCGAGTTCGTCAAGAAAGCGCAAAGAGGGGTAATGAGGCCGTGATAGACAAAAATGCAGTGATAGATAGCTCAGCAATCATAGAGGAAAATGTGGAGATAGGCGCTTTTACCGTCATCGGCAAGGGGGTAACTATCCGTCAGGGAACATCTATCGGGCCCAATTGCTATATCGAATATGCCGACATCGGGGCTAACTGCAAGATTTACAATTCTGTTTCAGTAGGCACCCCGGCGCAGGATTTGAGTTATAAAGGCGAACCGACTAAAGCCTATGTTGGAGAGGGGACAATTTTGAGAGAGTTTGTAACCATCAATCGCGGCACAGCTAAAACCTCAAAAACTGTTGTCGGCAAGAACTGCTTTTTTATGGTTGGCGCTCATGCAGCCCACGACACAAGAACAGGCGACAATGTGATAATGGCCAATTTCGCCTCTTTAGGCGGGCATGTTGAGGTAGGGGACAATGCTTTTTTGAGTGCTTTTGTGGGAATACATCAGTTTTGCAAGGTGGGTTCTAATGTTATGGTGGGTGCTGGGACGATAGTATCGATGGACATCATTCCTTATGCAATGTGTTGCGGATATAGGGCAGAGCTTGAAGGGCTTAACCTTGTGGGCATGAGACGCAGAAAAGTGCCGGCCGCCGAGATTGAAAATATCAAAAAGGCTTACCGCACACTGTTTTTGTCAAAGTTGCTGCTTGCAGACGCTTTGATTGAGATAGAAAAAATCGATTCTCCTGCCGTCAGGGAGATAATCACATTTATAAAGGTATCAAAGAGGTCATTAGCGAGGCCAAAATAATCATGAAAAGCATAGGTTTAATAGCAGGCAATGGCAGATTTCCATTTTTGGCGGCACAAGGCATAAAAAAAGCAGGCTTTCGGGTGGTTTGCATTGGGCTTAAAGAGGAAGCAGACCCCAAGCTTGAGTTTTTGTGCGACAAAATTTCATTCATATCCATCGGCAAGTTCCAAAAGATAATCGATTTCCTTAAAAGCGAAGGGGTTGAAGATGTGATAATGGCAGGGCAAGTCAAACATGTGAAAATTTATTCGGCGATAACGATGGATTGGCGGGCCGTAAAAGTTATGGCAGGCATGATAAACAAGAAAGCCGACACGATGTTGACCACTTTTGCAAATGAGTTAGCCAAAGACGGCATGCATCTGATGCCCTCCATTCATTATTTGAAGGACTTTATGGCAAAAAAGGGTTTGATAGCAGGCAAGCCGCTCAGCGAGAATGAACAAAAAGATGCAGATTTCGGTTTTAGAACAGCAAAAGCGGCGGCTGGTCTTGATATAGGGCAAACGGTGGTAGTCAAAGACACATCGGTTTTAGCTGTGGAATCCGTAGAAGGCACTGACGAGTGCATAAAAAGGGCATATCAGTTAGGCGGCAAAGGCAATATCGTTTGCAAAGTTGCAAAGCCCAATCAGGATATGCGTTTTGATGTCCCAGTGATAGGCCCAAAAACAATAGAGGTTTTGAAGGAAAACAAAGCTCGGGCAATGATTGTTGAATCAGGTTCAACCCTCATTTTAGACGAGCAAGAGGTTGTCGAAAAAGCCGTCAAGGCGGGCGTTACGATAATCGCTATGTAAGCAAAAGGAGAAAACAATGATTGATTTAGCTGTCCCATTTATCGGGAGTAGAGAAAAAATAGAAGTGTCGGGAGTTTTAGAGTCAAAGATGATTGCCTGCGGGGAAGTTGTTGCGGAGTTTGAAAGGCAGTTTGCCAAATATCACAGAGCAAAATATGCCGTAGCCGTAGTAAATGGAACAGCAGCCCTGCACACCGCCCTCCTTGCATGCGGGGTCAAACCGGGCGACAAAGTTATCACCACGCCGTTTTCTTTCGTAGCCACAGGCAACTCGATACTTCATTGCGGTGCAAAACCCATTTTTGTCGACATTGACCCCGACACTTTCAATATTGATCCAGTTGTGCTTGCAAAAACCCTTGCAATAGAAAAAAACATCAAGGCAGTTCTTTTAGTCCATCTTTACGGGCTGATGTGCGATATGGACCCGATACTAAAACTCCAGCGGAAATATAAATTTAAGCTCATAGAAGACTGCGCCCAAGCGCATGCTTCAAAATACAAAGGCAAGTTTGCAGGGACATTTTCAGACGCTGCCTCCTTTTCTTTTTATGCCACAAAAAACATCACAACAGGCGAGGGCGGTATGACATTTTTCCCCACTCAAAAATCTGCCGATTATGCCCGCCAAATAATCAATCACGGGCGGGCGGGCCACTCATCTTTTACCGTTTTAGGCTACAACTACAGAATGACCAATATCTTAGCGGCGATAGGTTTAGAGCAGCTTGAACATCTTAAAGAGTGGACTTTGATAAGACAGCAAAACGCAGCTATCTATCAAAAGGAGCTTGGCAGGCTTGAGGACATAAAAATCCCCATAACCCCTAAAGGCTATAGCCATAGTTTCCATCAATATACTTTGAGAGTGCCAGCACCGCAACGCGAGGATTTTATGCAGCATCTCCGCAAAAACGATGTCGGCTGCGGCATCTATTATGACCAAGTCATATACAGGCAGCCGCTTTATAGGAAGTTAGGCTATAAAGCCGGCATATGCCCTAAAGCCGAACAGGCAGCCAAAGAAGTGGTTTCAATACCTGTCCACCCATTAGTCGGCAAAGGGATCACAAAGGTTATCGAGGCTATCAGGAGCTATAAAAAGTGAACATTGTAGACACA
>JAITBH010000122.1 GCA_031283745.1 Candidatus Ectomicrobium neotermitis
AGATATTTGTCCATCTCGCCCTCACGGTTCATCTTTTCATAGATTGAAACATCTTCCCAAAGAGGCACAAACTGATTGGCGTATAAATTTGGGAAATTATAAGGGTTGCCATAAAGTATCTCATCAGCCCTTGCAAGTCTGGGCGCCATCGATTCGGCAGGAATTTGCTCGATATTTGAAACTATCTCCTCTTCTTTTGACACCTCATCGCAGAGTTCCTTGAAACGTTTGAGAATGTCTTTAACATAGTCAAAGTTTGTGTGGTTAAAACGCAGTTTTAATATAGCGTCTGCCTCAACTATGCCCAAAACTCCAAAAGTCGAAAACATTCTTTTCATATTGATCCAACCGTTTTTGATAAAAGGCTCAACCCCCATATCAGCCATTTTGTATATCAAAACCTTATGCGCCTTTAATATCTGTGCTGCCGACAGAACCCTTTCTTTAAGAATTTCAAGGTAGTTGTCATAATCTTGAGCCTCATAGGCAATCCTTGCAAAGTTTATCGTTACAACACGGTGCGACCCTAAAGATACCCCGCCGGAACCTCCAAAAGAGTTCACAATTGAGCCAAGCTTATTCATCATATCTTGATTGTTTATCATTCGGCAGCAGGAGGCTATTTTTGTCCCGGTAGAGATGAAAAGGTTGTATCGGGCTATATCTTTTTTGGAGATATACGATAAAAGATCATTGTCCTCATCAATATCATATGTCCCGTCTGCCTCATTGAGTTTCTTAGACATATTGACTGTCGTTACAGGAAAACGGTATTGCAAACCGTTTTGCAAGGGGTCGCCTCTGTCAAAGAGGTCGATGAAAATCTTTTGCGTCTCGAAAATATAGTCAACCACAAACTCCCTAAACTCATCATCGCTAATTTTGCAGTCGTCCCCGCCAAGTTCATTGTCAGCAAGAATTTTGAGCTTTTTTGGGAAATACCACGCATAGTTTTCCTCACTCAAGAAATTTCTGAGCTTTTCTTTGTCAAAAATCGAGACATTTGAAAAAGGAGACTCGGCGCCCCCATTCCTTGAAAGGCTGTTCATAGAGTGAATAAACCCCTGCAAAGTGTTTTCAACATCTTTCCTAAAAGCCTTGTCCTCTTTGAGCTTTTTTAGCGGGACAAACTGCTTATACATAAGCAAGTGCGTGAGGTCTAAGAAAAAAGAACCTACAGCAATTGCACCCGCAAGCTGATTTGAAAGATGATGAATGGTTTCATTTAAGGCGCCTATATAGGAACGAATGGATTTTGCGGGTTTTGATGGCAAAACGCCGAAATCCCTGCCGTTTATCACAATCTTTGAGGCATCAAGCGACCAGCAGTAGGGAATTAGAATGCAGGTGGAGTCGCTTATCCCTAAAGACAGGTCATACATTTCAAGAGAAAGCTTTTTTGCATGCTCTTGGCCGTAAAGGTCTTTGATGGTTCTATATAGATAGTCATAACCCACCAGCTTGTCGAAACTGTTCTCCGACTCCTTTAATATGCCCCTTATGCACTTTTCATTCTTGTTTGCATTTGCGTCTATAGATACATCATTTATCTTAGAGGAGATAAAGTCAGCCACTCTGTTCATAACATCGAAATCCTTTTCCCTAAGCCCATGTATGGTCAAGAACTGATTAACTTTTTCGGTCAGTTCATTCTTATCTTTTATGGCGTATTTTCTTTTAAGCCCCTTCGAAAGGGTTTCCTTGATGTTTTTTAGAGTTCTTGCAAAAGAAGCGTCAGCAAAGGACTCTTCGGTGAGCTTTGCTAACTCTTTTTGATATTGCTTATCCTCAGCCGTATCATCGAATGATTGCGGCCTTTTGACCTTAATAATTTCATTCATTTGAGTATCCTTTCCATCGTATTTTCAAAACATAGAATTCCGTCTTTTGAAATCAAATCATAGTTTGAGTCATAGAAGTTTTGATTTGGCGAAGCCAAACAAAACACATCGTCAGTCTTGAAGCTTTTCCTCTTACTCTTTAGGTCAAACTTACCGCATTTGACAAACTTAAACCGCAAGCCCATCTTTTTGACCTCGTCAATACTAAACCCCGTATAAACACATACATCGTATTTGTCATAGAGCATATCAAGCAAAGCACGGGCATTGTCCCGATTAAAAGAAGCCAAAGGGTCGCCCCCGCTAAAAACCACCTTGTTGGTGTGGTTGCGGAGGCAATGACGGGCTATTTCGTCCCGCATAGTCCTTAAATTGTCCCACAAAACGCAGTCGGGGTGCCGATAGTCCTGAAGTTCGGGGCTTTGACAGCCTAAACAACTGTTTTGGCAGCCTGCAAAACACACACATACAGCCAAACTGTCATTGTCGGGGAAATCTATCCAGCTTTCAGTTAATTTTAATGTCCTTGGCGGAAAATTCGGGTTTGCCAAAGGAAATTCTCTTATTTCCATATCCATAGCTCCTTAAATAAACTCATTCCTAACTGCTTTGCAGGCGTTCCACCTGAACGGCAAGTGGTTAGTGATTAGTGGTTAGTGAAAGACCACTACGAACAACAAAGACAAAAGCAAGCGACGAATTTCCCGCCGTTGCCGTGTCGTGGTCGTTTGCCGTTACTGCCGTTCATTGTCGTTGTCGTTGCAGTTCACTAACCACTAATCACTAACTACTAATCACTCGGGCGGAACACCCGTAAAGTCGTTGAAGGCCCCTATAAAAATAAAAAAACCCGCTTTTAGTTGAAAAAACTCAAGATAAAAGCAGGTTTAAGGTCTATTTCTTTTCATAGGAAAGGCACTTCTTAAACCAAAATAGGGGTTAAATTAAGCAAAAATATCCACTTTGCAAATCTGTCTTTGAAGAACTTCCCATCAATCACTTTTAACCAAATTCCCTAACTTTTACTGACTCAAAAGAGCGTTAAAACAATTTCTTTCCTATCTTTTTGACTGCTACTC
>JAITBH010000144.1 GCA_031283745.1 Candidatus Ectomicrobium neotermitis
GATTTTTATGTCCATCGTCAAAGCGATGTCGATGAGGTTTTTGCATGGGATCATTTGCATTTTGGAACGGACAAAAAAGATTTGTTGGCTGATTGGATAAAAGGAATAAATGAAACTGATGAGCCTTCCCAATCTATCAACAAAGATTGTTCAAACTTTCCAGAAAATCTGACAACAGAAAAATCAGATAATGTTTCTATAACAAAAGTTCGTTTGCGGTTTTCAAAAAAAGGAACGGGGAAATTTATTTCCCATATGGAACAGGTTGATGTTTTCCGTCGGGCGATTCGCCGGAGCGGCATTCCTGCCACTTGGAGCGGGTCGAACTATCGTCAATTAAAAGCATCTTACAGCCCTCCGCTCCCTTTGGGTTATGAAAGTGTAAGCGAATATATTGATTTGAATATGACAAAAAAAATGCCTCTTTTAGAGATAAAAGAGGCTGTCGAAAAAAATCTGCCGCAACAGTTTAAGCTCTTAGATGTCAAACATGCACCGCTTTCTTTTCCGTCATTAGTTTCTTTAGCGAACTTAGCGGAGTATACAGTCGAGGGTTCGGGTGCAACGCAAGATGATATAGACAGGCTGTGGGGATGCGATACCATTATGGTCAAAAAAATAAAGCTCAATAAAACTTTAGACTTTGACGCAAAGCCATTTATCAAAGAAATAAAAATTGAAAACGCCCAGCTGAAACTTTTGATTTATCTTAACCAAGCAAAAACCGTAAAGCCCGATCTGATATTAAAAGCACTTTTACCAAACAAAAATCCCGCCGCTTTCTTAATTGAAAGAAGCGGGCTTTTTATTGAAACAAGGGACGGCATTCGGCATATGCTGTAGGCTCTATAAAATTACTCCATCCTTAAAAATTGCAATTTCCCGATAGCCGTTAATTTCGTTTTTCGTTTTAACCCTACCGCTTGCAATTTCTAAAACATATGAAAAAAGATCTGAGCTTGCGTCTTGAAAACTCACCCCTTCATTTAGCACTCCTGCATTAAAATCTATCCAATGTTTTTTCTTTTCAAAGAGTTTAGAGTTTGACGAAATTTTTATCGTAGGAACTGCCGAGCCAAACGGTGTGCCTCTGCCTGTCGTAAAAAGCAAAATCTGTGCACCGTTTGCCGCCAAATTTGAACAAGAAACCATATCGTTGCCGGGCCCGCTTAGCAGATTTAACCCGCTTTTAATTTCACCTTCCTTAAAATTTAACACCCCGCAGACCTCAGCCGTTCCCCCTTTTTGAATGCAGCCTAAAGATTTTTCCTCAAGCGTTGTAATACCTCCATCTTTATTTCCGGGAGATGGGTTTTCATAAATGGTCTGCCCATATTTCATAAAGTATTTTTTGAAGTCATTGATAAGTTCGACAATCTCATTAAAGACCTTCTCGTCAGCTGCCCTGTTCATCAATAGCTGTTCTGCACCAAACATTTCTGGCGTTTCTGTGAGAATTGTTTTTGCCCCCAAAGCTGTTGCGATGTCATTTATTTTTCCGCAAAGCGGGTTTGCAAAAATTCCAGAAAAAGCGTCAGACCCTCCGCACTTAAACCCCAAAACCAAATTCTCAAGACCCACATTTTCCCGCTTAAAGCAAGAAGCATAATCGGCAAGCGATCTCAATATTTTTATGCCCGCGGCGATCTCATCGTCAACACTTTGAATGTTTAAAAACTTGATTCTGTCCTTGTCATATTTTCCCAGAAACGGTTCAAAAGCTCCGATATTATTGTTCTCACAGCCTAAACCTAAAACCAAAACCCCGCCAGCATTTGGGTTTTTTATTAACCCCGCCAAAAATTTTTGCGTCATCAGCATATCATCTCCAATTTGGCTGCATCCCATCGTGTGAGCAAAAGCAAAAATCCCGTCGATGTTTGCCTTGATTTCAGCACTTGCCCGCTCTTTGAGAATTTTTGCAACAGTGTTTATGCAGCCCACAGTGGGAACAATCCAAATCTCATTTCGCACCCCAACATTTCCGTCCTTCCTTTTATATCCGTCAAAACTTGCCCCACGAAATTTTTGGGGAATTTCAATCGACTTTTGCGGTTGCTTGTTATAGGTATAACTTTTGATCCCGCTCAAACCCGTTTTTAGATTGTGCGTGTGAACCCAACTGCCTTGCTTAATGTTGTCTTTTGCAATTCCGATAGGCTCGCCATATTTTATGACGGGCGAATTTTTGTCGATAGCGGTGCAAGCAATTTTATGCCCCATTTCCACATCGTCTAACAAAATAATTTCCATCCGCTTGTCATAAATTTTGCTGCCTTTTTTTAATGATTTTAATGCGATTACCACATTGTCTGCCTCAGAAATTTTGATGAAAAAATTATCTCTTTCCATTTATGTCCTCCAATAAAGTGTTGTGTTGTATAATGCCTTTGCGTTTATATCTAAAAAAGGAGACAAAACAAATGAAAGCAATTTTCACAACTTCGATGGGAACGATCAAAATTAAACTCTTGCCCGACAATGCACCGATGACTGTTCAAAATTTCGTCGACCTCGCAAACGGGGACAAAGAGTTCATCGACCCAGCCACAGGAAAAGCCGTAAAAAGAAAGTTTTATGACGGGCTGATTTTCCACAGAGTGATTCCAGACTTTATGATACAGGGTGGAGATCCTTTGGGAACAGGAACAGGCGGCCCGGGCTACAAATTCAAAGATGAAATAGATCCGTCTTTGAAGTTTGATGAGGCAGGTATTTTGGCAATGGCAAATGCGGGACCAAACACAAACGGCTCGCAGTTTTTTATCACAGAAGTTGCGACCCCGTGGCTTAATGGAAACCACACAATTTTTGGAATTGTTGAAGAGGGGCTTGATGTCGTCAAAAAAATTGCCCGCGTTAAGACAACTTTTTCGGATGCTCCAGCAGAGCCGGTAATTCTTGAAAGTGTAGTTATTGAAAAATAAAAAAGGAGGGACAAATGAAGAAAGCAGTTTTTGTAACAGCACCCGAGTTGTTTAGAGATGAAGAGTATTTTCAGCCTAAAGAGATTCTTGAAAAATCAGGCGTAGAAGTTACGACGGCAAGTCTCAAAAAAGGTGAGTTAAAAGGCTCACAAGGTGCCACCACAACAGCCGACATAACGATAGACGAAATAAAATTGTCAGACTTTGACATCATCACTTTTATCGGCGGGGGCGGTGCATCGGTTTATTTTGAAAACAAAAAAGCCCTCGACCTTGCAAATAGTTTTTACGAAGCGGGCAAAACGGTTAGCTCCATCTGCATTGCGGGCGTGATCTTGGCAAACTCGGGGATATTGAAAGATAAAAAAGCGACTGCTTTTATCGACGGCAAAGATGCTTTGATAAAAGGCGGAGCAAAATGGACAGGAAAAGATGTTGAGGTCGACGGAAAAATTATCACCGCAAACGGCCCGGCGGCTGCAAAAGCTTTCGGCAAAGCGATTGTTGAAGCTGTGTAAATTTCATCCACACAAACAGACAAAAAAAATAACCTCCTGCTTAAACTAAAAGCAGGAGGTTATTTTATTTCTTGTCGAGAAAGCTAAAAATTATTGAGGTTTTGATATTGCAAAAATAGCAGTGTATGCAAATAAGTTTGGGAGGAATTTAATTTCTTTTTTTGCACTAAAAAAGAAACTCCATTCGATAACAAGGCCTCTTGAGCGGGCATAATTTTCAAAATCTCTGATGGTAAAAAATCTAATGTTTGGAGAATTAAACCAAGTAAAAGGCAAATGTTTTGTTATCGGTGTATAGCCCATCAACAAAGATTTGCGGGACGAGATTTGTGCAAAATTTGGAAACCCGACGATCAAAGTTTTTCCTATCCGAAAGCACTCTTTAATTATTGTGTCGACATTTTTTATTTCTTGAATGCTGTTATACATCAGAACATAGTCGAAACTGTTTGATGGATAAGCGTCCAAACCTTTTTCAATGTCTGAGTGAAAAACCGTCAGCCCTTTTTCTATGCAGGCAAAAACTGCTTCCTCTTTTATTTCAATTCCCTGCCCATTGATATGTTTTGTGCTGGTTAAATATTCCAACAGGTCGCCCCGCCCACAACCCAAATCTAAAACGGACACATTTTCTTTTATCATCGACGCTATTTTTTCATATTCCAAAGGTATCATCGCTCGCCTCCTTTCTCAACAGACCTCAAAAAAGACTTAATCAGTTTTGTCTCATCTTCTGTTTCAAGCAAAAACGAGTCGTGACCATAGGTGGATTTTATCTCGCAATAAGTTGCGTCAAAACCTTGCAGCTTTAGCAAGCGGGCGATTTTTTCTGTTTGATAAGAAGGATAAAGCCTGTCAGACTTGAATGCTATCACCAAAAATTTCAGCGATTTATTTTTAGTTTTTATGGTGAAATTTTTTCCCGAAACATCAAAATAATCCAGAGCCTTTGTCATATAGAGATATGAATTTGCGTCGAACCGTTTTACAAAAGCATCTCCCTTATATTGAAGATACCCCTCCACCTCAAACTCAGGATTTGCCCCGACATTAAAAGTGAAAACATCTTTATTGTCTTTTAACTTTCTTGAAAATTTTGTCTCCATAGATTTGTCGCTCATATAGGTTATATGCCCAATCATCCGTGCCAAAGACAGGCCAGTTTTTGGCTCATTGCCTTGATAATAGTTGCCATTATTCCAATCGATGTCAGACATTATCGCCTGCCTTCCAACTTCATTGAAAGCAATTTGTTGCGGCGAATGTTTTGCTGCGGTAGAAATCGGAATTGCGCTGGCAATATCATTAGGATGAGAACGTATCCACTCTAAAACCTGCATGCCCCCCATAGACCCGCCCGCAACGCACAAAAGTTTTTTTATCCCAAGATGGTCAATCAATTTTTTTTGTGCCTCAACCATATCCTCAATTGTGATGAACGGAAAATCCAGTGCGTATTCTTTTCCCGTTTTTGGATTTATCGAAGAGGGCCCGCTGCTGCCCCCGCAACCTCCTAAAACATTTGAGCAGATGACGAAATATTTTTTTGTGTCAAAAGCTTTGTCTGGCCCGATCATATTGTCCCACCAACCCGCCGTATCGTTTTCGGTCAACTTCGCAGCGTGTGCATTCCCGCTAAAAGCGTGGGCAAGCAAAATTCCATTGCTCTTGTCGGCGTTCGGTTCGCCGTAAACCTCATAGGCAATCTCTATGTTTTCTAACGTTTTGCCTGACTTCAGATGTAAACAATCAAAGCGAAATATGTCTTTTTTGTTCATTTTAGACTCCATTTATAAAAAAACCTGCGTTTTTATACGCAGGTTCAAGCTACTTTTGATGATAACTATTGAAAAAAACCCTTACCGTATAACAACAAAATGTTTATTAATTTTGCGGCAATGGCATTCGAAAGTTTGTTAAAAAATGGGTGGTTTTTGTTGAGGTTTTCATAACGGCGATTATATTCCATTGACCCCTTTAAGTCAATTTGAGAGCTTTTTGAAGCATTTCTGCCCCATTTTTACCATTACTTTGTCTTTGCCACCTGCCCGCCATTCTGTTCGGCGGGTTCCCTAACCTGCCCAACAACAGGCAGGCATGCCACTAACCACTTGTCGTTAAGGTCGTTCCCTTTTGTTCCCCTTTATAATTGTATCGGCGGTTCGGGTGTTCCGCCCGAAAATCGGGTGACCGTCACCTGTAGGGGAGGGTTTCAAACCCTCCCGCCCGCCATTTCCTCTGGGCGGGTTAAGAATGCCGTTAACGACAGGGGTTAGTATTTAGGGAACTGCAACAACCACGACACAGCAACGACAACGACCAATGGCAAAAAAACCAACCTTCCGCATTTTTCAAATTCCGCCCCGCAACCGCCCGTACCATTTCGTATTGTCCGTCCGCCATTTCATTATCCCGTAAATGACCACACGGGAGGGTTTGAAACCCTCCCCTACATTGGTCACCCAAGTGCCGTGCCGTTCGCCGTGGTCGCCTGCCCGCCATTCTGTTCGGCGGGTTCACTAACCTGCCAAGGGGCAGGCAGGCAGGCCACTAATCACTGGCCGTCCGTCCGTCCCAAAACCCATCCAACAAATACCGTGTCCCCCCATCGCAGATCATTGTAACGATGACCGACCCGGCTGGAGC
>JAITBH010000046.1 GCA_031283745.1 Candidatus Ectomicrobium neotermitis
ACGGTCTTGCAAAGTCTGCCCTGTTAGTCCAACTTGCCAAAGCTAAGTTTAAGCTCGCCTCATCGTCTACTAATGGTATGCGGGAGTTTTCATGGCTTATCTCAAAGCAGATAAAAAACTCCGATCCAGCAGCCCACTGCATTCAAAGGCATCTCAGCGTTGCAAAGTTTTTGGGCTGTCCGGAGATTTTTCAATATCCCATCGCCGTATCTGATACCGACAAAGACAGCGCTGTCAAAAAGTTAGTTGCTGCGGGCATAAACATAAACAAAATGCTTGCTATTCATGCGGGCGGCGGCTGGTTATCAAGACGTTGGCCAAGCCAAAATTTCGGGCTGCTGTGTCAAAAGATAAAGGGAGAGTTTGATTTAGACATTGTCCTCATCGGCGGCAAAGAGGGCGGGAGCGGGGAAAAAGGGCTAAATGAGGAAATTTTGTCTTATGCGGGCAATGCCAAGATATTTGATATGAGCGGGAAATTTAGCTTAAAAGAGTTATGTGCTTTCTTTAATATGTGCAAGGTTTTTGTGGGCAATGAAGCGGGCCCCGCACATATAGCCAATGCCTTAAATGTCCAAAGTGTCGCAATTTTAGGCCCGACAGATGCCGCAAGAACAGGTCCGTATAAAGGCAGGACGGCAGTCATTCAAAAGTCAGTCCCTTGCCAGCCTTGCCGAAACCGAAACTGCCCAAACCCCATATGTATGACACAGATCAGCGTTGATGAAGTGTTTAGAGAGGTTGCTAAAAAGATAAAGGCGGGCTTGTAAAAGTCTGGGAACGAAATGTTTTAAGTGCTTTGCGGAAGTCAAGGCGGCTGCTAAAAGAAGCTATCGAGCTTATGCCTCCGTGTGATTACGGGCAGGTTGTTTATGTATGGCATAACGAAAAAAAGAAAGTAAAAAAGGAGACAAGAAATGGAAAAAGAAAAAGAAAAAGAAAAAGAAAACGAAAACGAAGTTGAAGAAGATGACAATGAGGTTATTATGTGGGTAATGCCGGTCAATAGAGAAGGGTTCTGTTATCCCGTTTTTCGAAAGAAACCAAAAGGAAAAAAGAAAACTAAAAAGAGGGCAAAAAATGAACAGCACGGAGACAAGGATTAAACGGCGGCTATACTTAAATGAGAGTTCTGATAATTAAGCCCAGCTCTTTTGGCGATATTGTGCAGGCTTTGGCATCAGCTGATGCCCTAAAACGTTCTTTTGAAAATGTCCGCATAGACTGGGTTGTTTTTGATATGTGGCAGGATATTGCTCAGATGTGTTCGGATATTGATGATGTGATTGTCTGGAAAAGAGCGGGGGGGCTTAGAGAGTTTTTGAGGATAGTCAGGTGCCTCAGGAAAACAAAATACGACTATATTTTTGACTTGCAGGGGCTTTTGCGCAGTGCTTTCCTTGCAAAGTTTGCCAAAGCCCGCCAAAAAATCGGCATTTCAGGTATGAAAGAGATGAGCGGGCTTTTGATAAAAGAGGTTTTGCCTCAAAACGCAAAGATAAACGCTACACTAAGAAACCTTGAAACAATCCGTTTTATCACCCGTCAGACCTTCCCGCCAAAGGCAAACATAAAAATTCCGCAATCAATCCAAAACCAAGCCGCAGAAATTTTGCACAGTGCTAATGTAGGCACAAAGTTCATCGCTTTCCAACCTTTTGCCAGAGGGAAAAATAAAGATTGGGCTATTGCAAACTATATATCCTTAGCCGCACTCATAAAAAAAGCAGCCCCCGATTTTCAGATTGTGGTGCTTGGCTCAAAAAAAGACGAAGGCAAATTTGCCTCTGCAGGCAAAGATGAGAGCAAGTTCGCCCCCGCCGGCAGAGATGAAAGCAAGTTCGCCCCCGCCGGCATAATCGACCTTTGCGGGAAAACCACCCTCCCTCAGCTTGCAGCAGTGCTTAGACAAAGTTCGGGTGCCGTCGGGGCAGACACAGGCTCAATGCACTTAGCGGCAGTTTTAGATGTCCCTTCAGTTTTCATTTTCGGCAGTTCTGACATAATCGAAACCTCCCCCTATATCGGGAAGTTCGCTATTGCCCTAAATGCCGCCGATCAAAAAGACATAAACGGCATAGAACCGTCCACCGTTTTTGCACAAATCCAAGCCCTTCTGCGGGCGTTCCACCCGAACGACAGTGATTAGTGGCCTGCCTGCCTGTCTCTTGGCAGGTTAGTGAACGGCAAACTGCCACGACAACAACCGACCGATGTAGGGGAGGGTTTCAAACCCTCCCGTGTGGTCATTTACGGGATAACGAAACTGCGGATTGACAACACGAAACGGAACGGGTGATTGCGGTGCGGAATTTGAAAAATGCCCGGAATTGGTTTTTTTTGTCGAGGTTTTGGTCATTTGTCGTGGTTGTTCGTTGTTGTCGTTTACTGTCTTTGCCGTGCGTCGTGGTTTTTAACTAACCACTAACCACTAATCACTAACCACTCAGGTGGAACGCCTGCCGAAGGCATCACTAATCACTATCTTTTAACTCCTCAAGTGCGGATTTGAGGCGGTCAATTCCTTTCTTACTATCTTGAATGGAAAGTGCATAAGAAAGACGAATATGTCCTTGCACACCAAAAGGGCTGCCCGGAACAATCGCTATTTTTGCCCTATCAAGCAAAAAATCTGCCAAGTCTATATCTGTTGCTATCTTTCTCCCCTCAAAAGTTTTGCCCAAGTATTTTTGGATATTTGGGAAAACATAAAAAGAACCTTGCGGCTTTAAGCACTCCACATTTTCTATTTTGTTTAAGGCATCGACGATAAAATCTCTCCGCTTTTCAAACTCTTTTCTCATCACTTCAACCTCAGATTGATCTCCATTTAATGCCTCAACAGATGCTTTCATTGAAATTGATGTTGGGTTTGATGTCGACTGACTTTGAATTTTCGACATACCCTCAATGACATCTTTGCGGCCTGCTGCATAACCTATCCTCCAGCCTGTCATCGCATAGGCTTTTGAGACTCCATTTATCACTATCGTCATCTCTTTAATTTCTTTTGAAAGCGATGCGATGGAGACAAACTTAAACCCATCGTAAACCAACTTTTCATAAATATCATCAGCGATAATCAAGACATTATTTTGAACGCATATTGTCCCAATTGCCTCAAGCTCGGAAGCGGAGTAGGCAGAGCCTGTGGGGTTTGACGGAGAGTTCAAAATTAAGGCTTTCGTTTTTTTGGTGATAGCTTTTTTTATCTGCTCGGGCGAAACCTTAAAAGTGCTTTTTGCGTCGGTGTTTATTATCACGGGCTTGCCCCCAGCTAAAGAAACCATATCCGTGTATGAGACCCAAAAAGGAGCAAGAATTATCACCTCATCTCCGTCGTCAATTATAGTTTGGAGCAAGTTGTAAATAGAATGTTTAGCCCCGCAAGAGACAATTATTTCCTCACGCAAATAATCGAGATTGTTGTCCCTTTTTAACTTGTTAATGATGGCATCTTTTAATTCTATCGTCCCGCCAACGGGCAAGTATTTTGTGTATCCCTCGTCGATGGCTTTAATTGCAATTTCTTTTATGTGCTTTGGAGTATCGAAATCTGGTTCGCCCGGCCCAAAATTGACAATGTCTACTCCCTGTTGTTTGAGTGTTTTAGCTTTTGCGTCTATAAGCAAAGTAGGCGCTGCTTTAATTGCTTGAACCCGTCTTGAGATCATTTATTTCTCCTTATAAAAAACCCCGAGCAACAAGATTTTCTTGAAAATCGGGGTTTTGTTTTTTCGAATTTTCTTATCTGTTAATTATTTTTCTGGCAAAGCAGCTATGCCGGGCAGTTCTTTTCCCTCGAGAAACTCAAGAGAAGCACCGCCTCCTGTTGAAACATGGCTGATTCTTTTTCCAACTCCTGCTTTCTTAACGGCTGCAACGGAATCCCCGCCTCCGACGACGGAAATTGCACCTTTGTCTGTAACCTCAGCCACAAGTTTGGCTATTTCGATAGTCCCTTTGGAGAACTGTTCAATTTCAAATACGCCAAGCGGACCGTTCCAGACTATAGTTTTTGCGTCCCGCAAAATATCGGCAAATTCTTTTATCGATTTCGGCCCTGCATCCACTCCCATAAAACCCTCGGGAATTGCATCATCACTTGTTGTTTGCACCGAAGCGTCGTCGGGAACTTGCTTATTTTTGAAATCAATTTTGTCTGTGATCACATGGTCAATTGGCAAAACAAAATCAACTTTTCTCTCTTTTGCTTTCTTCAAAATCTCTAAAGCCAAATCAATTTTGTCCTCTTCAACCAAAGAAGTGCCAACCCCAACTCCTTGAGCTTTCAAGAAAGTGTAAGCCATTGCCCCTCCGATGATTATCGCATTGACTTTTGAGAGCAAATTCTCGATCACATTTATCTTGTCGGAAACTTTTGCCCCGCCCAAAATTGCCACAAAAGGCTTTTTTGGGTTGTTGAGCGCCTCGCCCAAAAACTTCAATTCCTTTTCAACAAGGAAACCTGCTGCTGCGTCTTGAACATATTTGACAATCCCTGCCGTCGAAGCATGTGCACGGTGAACAGTCCCGAAAGCATCTTGAACGAAAACATCTCCAAGTGTCGCCAATTCTTTTGCAAATGCGTCCATACCTGCTTTATCTTTTTCCCCGTCGGCATTTTTCCCCTCTTCTTGAGGATGAAATCTCAAGTTTTCAAGCAGCAAAATCTCTCCGGGTTTTAGCTCGGCGGCATCTTTTTTAACCTCATCGCCAATACAGTTAGAAGCAAATTTCACGGGCTTATTGAGCAACTCTCCAAGCCTCTTTGCCACAGGTTTTAAGCTCATCGATGGGACAACTTTTCCTTTAGGTCTTCCCAAATGGGACATCAAAATTATGGCTGCACCTTGCTCTAAAAGGTATTCCAATGTCGGCAAAGTTGCCAAAATTCTCTTGTCGTCAGTAATGTTTAAGTTAGCGTCAAGAGGAACATTGTAATCCACTCTAACGAGAACTTTTTTCCCCTTTACATCAATATCTTTAAGCGTTTTTTTCATATTGCCTCCATAAAAAATAAAGACTTATTCCGCCCGATGAACCCAGACAAGAATAAGTCTCTATTTGTTTTTAACATCTCTAATTATCCGTTGATTTTTTTCATATAAGCAATCAAGTCTAAGACCTTGCTCGAATAAGCCCACTCATTGTCATACCAAGAAACAACTTTTATGAAAGTATCAGTCAAAGCGATACCGGCTTTTGCATCAAAAATCGATGTGCGAGGGTCTCCGATAAAGTCTGACGACACAACATCTTCTTCCGTATAACCCAAAATTCCCTTGAGTTCATTTTCAGAAGCAGCTTTCATAACTGCCTTTATCTCGTCATACTTAGCAGGCTTTGCCAAATTGACTGTCAGGTCTACCACTGAAACATCAAGGGTTGGGATGCGGATAGACATACCCGTGAGCTTGCCGTTTAGGGCAGGTATAACTTTTCCAACTGCTTTTGCTGCACCTGTCGAAGATGGAATGATGTTGCCTGCTGCTGCTCTGCCCCCTCTCCAATCTTTAGCCGAAGGTCCATCAACTGTCTTTTGCGTGGCAGTTGTAGAGTGAACGGTTGTCATCAATCCATCGGTTATGCCGAATTTATCGTTAAGGACTTTAGCTATCGGAGCCAAACAATTTGTGGTGCAAGAAGCATTTGAAACAAACTGCGTCCCCTTCTTATAGGTATCCAAGTTTACTCCGCAGACAAACATTGGGGTATCATCTTTTGATGGGCCAGACATAACAACATATTTGGCACCTGCATCGATATGCCCCTGAGCTTTTACTTTATCAAGGAACAAACCAGTCGACTCGACAACATATTCAGCCTCTACTTCGCCCCACTTGAGGTCAGCTGGGCTCTTTTCAGCACGAACTTTCACAACCTTGCCGTTGACTATCAAATCACCATTTTTTACCTCGACAGTCCCTTTGAAACGTCCATGAATTGAATCGTATTTGAGCATATAAGCCATATACTCAACTGTTATCAAATCGTTGATTGCGACCACTTCAATGTCGCTTCTGCTCTGGGCTGCTCTAAAAACTAAACGCCCTATCCTGCCAAAACCGTTAATTCCCACTTTTACTGCCATAATTGAGCCTCCTCTGTTGTATTTTACTGCCCGACGCTGGCGATAGTATAAAATCACAGTGCTGTTGTCAATTTGAGTTTTGGTCATTTTAGCCTATTTTGAGACCCCAAAACATATTGATTTTTCAATATAAATTGAGGCTTGGATGGAGTGAGTTTTACCCTACTTATCCACAGGTTGTTTGAAATCCTTCAATTCATAGCGGGAAAGTCTTATTTGTTTAGTTTATGCTAACATCACGGACGGTTGCGGGGGGTCAAATTTGCCCTAAAAAAGCTGTAAAAGGAGAGAAAAATGAAAGCAATTGTATCGGTAATCGGGACGGATAAACCCGGAATTATCGCCAAAGTCAGCACCTGCCTCTTTAATTTCAATGTAAATATCGAGGACATCAGCCAAACCATAATGCAGAATAACTTCACGATGATTATGTTTGTTGACCTTTCGAGGGCTTCGATAAAGTTTGAGGATTTAAGCATCGCTCTTGAGAAAATCGGCACGGAGATTGGCATGCTGATAAGGATTCAAGATTCGGGCATTTTCCAAGCTATGCACAGAATATAAGGAGCTAAAAATGGCAATAAATAACAATGAAATTCTTGAAACGATAGATATGTTAGACAGCCAAAATCTTGATGTGCGGACCATCACGATGGCATTGTCGCTGTTTGACTGTATCAGCGAGGATCCCGCAAGAACGGCACAAAAGGTCTATGACAAAATCATCAAAAATGCCTCAAAACTTGTCCAAACAGGTGAGGAAATTGGCAAGGAGTTAGGAGTGCATATTGTCCATAAGCGGGTTGCGGTCAGCCCTATCGCTCTCATCGGGTCGAGCTGCGGGCAATTTCTGCCTATAGCTCGGGCTATGGATAAGGCTGCGGTCGAGATTGGCATCGATTTTATTGGGGGCTACAGTGCACTCGTTCAAAAAGGCACTACCCCGTATGAAAAAGTTTTTCTTGACTCGATACCAGAAGCCCTTTCGACCACGCAGAAGGTTTGTTCGTCGGTCAATCTCGCCTCAACCAAAAGCGGGATAAATTTGGACGCAGTCAAAATAATGGGTGCAAAAATTAAGGAGACCGCCCGTCTGACCTCATCTAATAATAGTATCGGCTGTGCAAAACTCGTCGTCTTTGCCAACGCTGTAGACGACAATCCTTTTATGGCTGGGGCATTTACAGGTATAGGCGAAGGGGACTGCTTAATAAATGTGGGGGTGTCTGGTCCGGGTGTCATAGAGCATGAGCTGAAGAAATTGAAAGGGGCTGATATTGCCCAGATTGCAGAAACCATCAAGAAAACCGCTTTCAAAATTACCCGATTGGGGCAGCTCGTGGCAGAAAATGCCGCAAAGAGGCTCGGCTGCGGATGCGGAATTGTGGATTTATCGCTTGCACCGACACCAAAAGTTGGAGATTCCGTCGCAAGTATTCTTGAGGAAATAGGCTTGTCTGAAATAGGCAGCCACGGCAGCACCGCCTGTCTTGCTTTGCTAAATGATGCAGTCAAAAAAGGCGGGATGATGGCTTCAAAATATGTGGGAGGTTTATCGGGTGCATTCATTCCAGTTTCTGAAGATGTGGGAATGATTTCCGCCGCCCGCCGTGGAACTTTGACGATAAATAAATTGGAAGCGATGACAAGTGTGTGCAGCGTGGGGCTTGATATGATAGCGGTCGCTGGGGACACCAGCGAAGCAGTGATCGCCGCCATCATTGCCGACGAATGTGCTATCGGAGTGATAAATAATAAGACGACAGCCGTGAGAATAATTCCCGTTGCGGGCAAAAAAGCAGGTGATGAGGTGAGTTTTGGGGGATTGCTTGGAACGGCGCCGATTATGCCCCTCAACTTCGGAGACCCATCAGTGTTCATTTCAAGGGGAGGACGGATCCCCGCACCGATTACGAGTGCAAGGAACTGACCGCGAACGGCAGGGAACGGCACCTTTGGCGGGCGTTCCACCCGAGTGATCAGTGGTTAGTGGTTAGTCAACGACCTTAACGGCAGTGATCAGTGGTTAGTGGTTAGTGGTTAGTGAAAAGCAACTGCAACGGCAATCGGGTGACCAATGTAGGGGAGGGTTTCAAACCCTCCCGTGTGGTCACTTACGGGATAATGAAACGGCGGGCGGACAACACGAAACGGAACGGGTGATTGCGGTGCGGGATTTGAAAAATGTGCGGGTTGGTTTTTTTGTCGTGGGCGTTGTCGGCAAACACCGATGGCGGACGACCACTGTAGGGGAGGGTTTCAAACCCTCCCGTGTGGTCATTTGCGGGATAATGAAATGGCGGACGGACAAGACGAAACGGAACGGGTGATTGCGGTGCGGGATTTGAAAAATGTGCGGGGTTGGTTTTTTTGTCGTGGGCGTTGTCGTGCGTCGTCAACGATAACGGCAACCACATATTTAACCCGCCAAGAGGAATCGGCGGGCGGGAGGGTTTCAAACCCTCCCATGTGGTCATTTACGGGATAATGAAACGGCGGACGGGCAACACGAACGGCTTTGCAGGCGTTCCACCTGAGTGGTTAGTGAGTAGTGGTTAGTCAACGACCACGGCGAACTGCCACGGCAATCGGGTGACCGTTGTTGTCGTTCGTCGTAAACGATAACTGCCACGACAATCGAACGACCGTTGTTGTAGGGGAGGGTTTCAAACCCTCCCGTGTGGTCATTTTCGGGATAATGAAATGGCGGACGGGCAACACGAAACGGAACGGGCGGTTGCGGTGCGGAATGTTGTTGAATATGGATTTTTTATGGTGTGGATACCATTATATAGGTATGCACAGGAACAGGATCGATCAATGTAGGGGAGGGTTTTAAACCCTCCCGTGTGGTCATTTACGGGATAACGAAACGGCGGGCGGGCAACACAAAACGGGACGGGCGGTTGCGGGGCGGAATTTGAAAAATGCGGGCGGTTGGTTTTTTTGCCGCCTGCCCGCCTTTCCGTTCGGCGGGTTCGTTGTTAAATATGGATTTTTTATGGTGTGGATACCATTATATAGGTATGCAC
>JAITBH010000119.1 GCA_031283745.1 Candidatus Ectomicrobium neotermitis
ACCAGTAAAAAGACTCAAAGTTGCTGACAATTCCTGCACAGGCAATGATTTTTTCATTCAAAAGGTGCTTGATTATGACATTTGCTACTTTTCTGTTTGGAACCGTTACAAAAACATCAATAAATTTCATTGTTTAGTCTCCTCGCACTACTTTGCAGGCGTTCCACCTGAGTGATCAGTGGTTAGTGGTTAGTGGTTAGTCAACGACCTTAACGACCAGTGATCAGTGATTAGTGGTTAGTGGTTAGTCAACGACCTTAACGACTTTGCAGGCGTTCCACCTGAGTGATCAGTGGTTAGTGGTTAGTCAACGACCACAACGGCTTTGCAGGCGTTCCACCTGAGTGATCAGTGATTAGTGGTTAGTCAACGACCACAACCACGACAACATCAACGGCGAACACCTTGTCGTTGTAGTGTCGTTGCCGTTCCCTTTCGTTCCCTAATCCCTGCCGTCAACAACACCGGCATCGACCCGCCAAAAGGAATCGACGGGCGGGAGGGTTTGAAACCCTCCCCTACATTGGTCGGTTGCCATCGGTGCCGTTGTCGTGGCAGTTCCCTGTCGTTCCCTTCCGTTCCCTTTTGTTCCCTTTCTTTCCCTGACCCCTGTCGTCAACAACAACGGCATCGACCCGCCAAAAGGAATCGGCGGGTGGGAGGGTTTGAAACCCTCCCCTACATTGGTCGGTTGCCATCGGTGCCGTTTGTCGTTTTTGTTGTGGTCGTGTCGTGGTCTTTCCCTTTCTTTCCCTGTTGTTCCCTGACACCTGGCCCCTGCCGTCAACAACAACGGCATTGACCCGCCAAAAGGAATCGGCGGGCGGGAGGGTTTGAAACCCTCCCCTACATTGCTCGGTTGCCATCGGTGCCGTTCGTCGTTTTTGTTGTGGTCGTGTCGTGGTCGTTCCCTGTCGTTCCCTTCAGTTCCCCTTTCTTTCCCTGTTGTTCCCTGCCGTTTGCGGCAAAGCCGCCTTTACAAATCCCTCAAACAGCGGGTGGGGTTTCATGGGTCGGGAGGCGAACTCGGGGTGGAACTGGGCGGCGATGAAAAATGGGTGCCCTTTTAGTTCCATAATTTCGGGCAGTATGTTTTTGTGATAGGCGCTGACATCAAAGCCGACTTTTGCAAGGTTTGGGATAAATTCGGGATTTACCTCATATCTGTGGCGGTGTCTTTCCTCAACTCTTGCCCTCTTGTAGAGGCTGCGGGCAAGGGTGTCCTTTTTTATGTCTGCAACATAGTTGCCTAACCTCATCGTTGCCCCGCGGTATTTGACATTCTTTTGCTCGTCAAGAATTGTAACCACAGGATAAGGGGTTTGGGGGTCAAATTCGGTGGAATTTGCACCCTTTAAGCCCGCTAAATTCCTCGATATTTCTACAACAGCACACTGCAAGCCCAAACATATGCCAAAAAATGGAACATTATTTTCCCGAGCATAGGTAATAGCCTTGATTTTTCCCTCAACTCCCCTCAAGCCAAAACCACCCGGCACCAAAATCCCATCATAATTTTTAAGCTTTTCAATCAAACCGGCGTCCTCAGCGCCCAAATAATCAATCTTTATCTTGGCTCTATGTTCTGTGGCTGCTATCTGCAAAGACTCGTGTATGGATTTGTAAGCATCTTTTAAGTCCGCATATTTGCCCACAACGGCTATCGACACATTTTTGTCTAAGCGGGCTAAATCCGACTTTATCCTCTTTATCCAAGAGGAGTTAAAAGTGCGGGGCGGTTTAATTTGTAAGCCCTCCATTATCAACTTGTCGACATTTTGGTTTTTGAGCATCTCGGGTATGTAATAAATGGAAGGGCTGTCCTTTGCCTCAATGACGCACTTTGTTTTGACATTGCAAAAAAGAGCAATCTTGTTTTTTAGTGCCTGCTCTATATCCCTCTCAGACCTACAAATAATCATATCGGGCATAATGCCAATCTCACGCAACTTGTTTACGGAGTGCTGGGTGGGCTTGGTTTTTAGCTCATGGGCTGCTGCGATATAGGGGACATAAGAAACATGAATGCTGAAAACATCTTCTTTTTTGTTTTCTATCTGAAATTGTCTGGCTGCCTCCATAAAAGGAAGCCCCTCAATATCCCCAACAGTCCCCCCGATCTCTATTATCGTGATGTCGTAATCATTTTTTAATGCACCGAAACGTCTTTTTATCTCATCGGTTATATGCGGAATAACCTGAACAGTATCCCCGTCATAATCCCCGCGGCGCTCTCTGTCGATAACAGTCCGATAAACTGCACCAGCGGTATTGGTGTTGGCTTTGCTCGTATAAATATCAAGGAAACGTTCATAAGTTCCCAAATCAAGATCGGTCTCCGCACCGTCTATCGTCACAAAAACCTCGCCGTGCTGATATGGGTTCATCGTGCCGGGGTCAACATTTATATACGGGTCAAACTTGATCATATTCACCTTAAACCCATAAAGTTGCAAAAGTTTGCCTATGCTTGCCCCAGAAATTCCCTTTCCAAGTGAACTTATAACCCCGCCAGTGATAAAAATAAACTTTGCCATTTTTCCCTCTTTTTAATTGTCTTTTGTGATCTTTACATTGTTAAAACGCACTGCCTTTTTCTTAAACGACAGATGGGATATTTTCGTCGGATACTTGTCGGTAAAACAAGCCTTGCAGAAAATATCTTTGCCCTGATTGTTGACTGAGCAAGCCTTAATTAAATTCTCCAAAGTCAGAAAAGTTAGAGATGCAACCCCAAGATAATCCCTCATCTCGTCCATAGACATCTTAGCAGCTATGAGATTGTCTTTCATCGGGGTGTCTATGCCGTAATAACAAGGTGCAAATATTGGCGGGCAGGAGAGTGCAAAATGAATTTTTTTAGCCCCAGCCTTTTTAAGGGAGCTTATTATTCTCTTTGAGGTAGTGCCTCTGACTATTGAATCGTCTACAAGAAGTATCTCTTTGCCTTTGACAACCTCTCTTATCGGAAAGAGCTTGAGCTGGGCGGTCAGCTCCCTCAACTTTTGTGAGGGCTTAATAAAAGATCTGCCGACATAATGGTTACGCATAAAACCCATTTCAAACATAACCCCCGAAGTTCTTGAAACCCCTTGTGCAGCATAAAAGCCCGAGTCAGGCACGGGCATAACAATATCTACACTTTTGAGTTTATCGCTCATCTGCTCAGCCAAAAGTTCACCCATCTTTATGCGGGCTTCTTTGACCGTTTTGCCAAAAGCTATGCTGTCAGCCCTTGAAAAATACACTTGCTCAAAAATGCAGGTGTTTTGCTTTCTTGTCTTGGTATAGAAAAAGGACTTTTTTATCTTTCCGTTTTCAATTTCAACAACCTCGCCCGGCTCGATGTCCCGAATATAATGTCCCCCGATGACCTCAATAGCAGCACTTTCTGATGAGATGATATAAGACGAGCCGATTTTTCCCAAAGTCAAAGGTCGAAAACCGTTTTTATCCCTTGCACCGATGAGGGTTTTGTCCCTCAAAATGACCAAAGAAAATGCACCGTCGAGCTTTTTCATCGAGTCGGCAGTGATTTTTGCAAGGTCCCCTTTAGCCATAGCCAGCAGGTGGAGCAAAATTTCAGTGTCTGATGTATGGCTAAAAATAGCGCCCCGCTTTAATAGTATTTCCTTTATCTGCGTGAAATTCGTGATATTTCCATTGTGCGCCACAGAAATGCGGCCGTGAATGCAGCTGATTTGGAAGGGCTGTGCATTGACAAGAGTGCTTTTTGCCGAAGTTGTATATCGGACATGGCCTATTGCGGCAGTCCCTTTCATCTTTTGCAGCAGCTCCTCATCAAAGATTTTCGACACCAAACCCATCGAGCTGACTGTTCTCATCTTATCCATCCCGCTTATCGATATGCCCGCAGACTCCTCACCCCTGTGCTGGAGGCTTACAAGACCCGCCGCCGCTAAAACCGCAGCGTTTTTGGTGTTCTCAATTCCGATAATTCCGCACATATTGCCCCCTTTTTTCTACAAACTTATGCACTCATCAGACTTTTGCAGCTCTTCATATGAATCATAAGCCCGAAAATAAGCAATGGCTTTCTCTAAGTTCGTAAGTATAGAGCAACCCCGCTTGACCGCCGTTTTCCTTATATGGGCATTGTTTTGAAATTCGTCCATCTCAAAACTCTTTTTTATGTTGATTATCAGGTCGACCTTGCCGTCGATAATGGCATCAACTGCCTTTGGGCTTTCATTGCTTGATGACCAGTGAACTGTGTTTACCTCATAGCCCCTATCCTGCAAGTATTTGGCGGTTCCCGATGTGGCATAAACAGGAACTTTGAGTTTATAGACATTGTCGATAACAGACATAAATTTCACCTTATCCTTCTCCCTGCCCGTGCTTAACAAAATGCCTTTCTTTGGCTTTTTTATCTGAGTGCTTTCCATCGATAGGAGCAAAGCCGCATTAAAAGTTTTGCCAAGACAGCCAACCTCGCCGGTTGATGCCATCTCCACCCCGCTGACCGGATCCGCCCCGTCTAATCTTTGAAAGCTAAACATAGAAGCTTTTACCCCGACAAAGGGAATTTCGCTCTCGTCTAAAAGAATTTTGCCGATCTTTTCATTGTTCATCACCTTGCAAGATATGTCGGCAAGGTTTATTCCTGAAACTTTTGAGATGAACGGAAATGATCTGGAAGCTCTGGCATTGCACTCGATAACCTTAACATCATTGTCCTTAGCGATGAACTGAATATTGAAAGGTCCGTTTAAGTTCAAGCCCTTTACAATTTTTCGAACTATCGTTTTGATGACATTTACGGTTTGACCATAAATTTTTTGAGCGGGAAAAGCCATCGTGGCATCTCCAGAATGAACTCCAGCATTTTCTATATGCTCGCTTATCAAAGAAAGTATCACCTCTCCGTTTTTAGCAACACCGTCGCACTCAATTTCTTTTGCATCCTGAATGAACTTTGAGATGACAACAGGGAAATCTGCCGAAATGTCTTTAGTCAAAGAGAGGAAATAGTCCAAACTCTGCTTATCGTTAGCGACATTCATAAGCGTTCCCGATAGAACAAAGCTAGGTCTAATGAGTGCAGGAAAACCATTCTTTTGTATGAAATTGTCTATCTCTTGCCTCGATGTTGCAGCAGTCCAAGCGGGCTGATCTATGCCCAGCTTATCAAGCATCGCCGAAAACTTGCCTCTATCCTCCGCATCCTCAACGCTTTTTTGGCTATGACCGAGAATATTGACCTTCGCCTCGCTCAAAGGGGCTATTAAATTGTTCGGATTTTGTCCTCCCATGCAGGCTATCACGCCGAGCGGGTTTTCTATATCGATAATATCAAGCACCCTCTCAAAGGACAGTTCCTCAAAATAGAGCCTGTCTGAGGCGCTGAAGTCCGTCGAAACTGTTTCGGGATTGCAATTTATGATGACGCTGTCGTTTTTCTTGCTCTTAAAGTATGCACTTGCCATAACAGAACACCAATCAAACTCTATGCTGCTGCCGATGCGGTAGCTTCCGCTTCCTAAAGTGATGATGCTGTTGTTTTTCTTTTTGACGGCTATGTCATCGCAAATGCCTTCATAGGTGAGGTAAAGGTAATTAGACTTTGTGGGGTATTCTGAGGAGGTAGTGTCTATTCTTTTGACCACCGGCAGGACTTTCAACTTTTTGCGGGCATTCCTGACTGCAAGCGATAAAGCCCGAATTTCTTTGACGCTCATCTTGAAATCTGTTCCGCAAAAAGCCTCAAGAAATATCTTTGTTATTTGGAAATCGGAAAAACCCATATATTTGAGCCTGCGTAGATACTCTTTTGATATGCGTTCAACGGCTTTCTTGACATCGCTTTTAGAGACGGAGGGCATCTTTTGAGGGCAGGAAAAAAACTCAAGCAGCTCCTTTTCCGACTCGGCTATTGAGCGAATGTGCGACAAAAACCAGCTGTCGATTTTTGTCTTTTGGGCAATATCCTCAATGGTTTTTGACCGCCTAAAGCTCTCATAGATAGCAAAAAGCCTCAAATTTGTGGGGGAAATCAGCTCTTTTTGAAGGGCATCGTCTGTAGCGTTGCGAAAAATTTTAGCGGTTATACCGTCCTCATTTTCATTGACCATTCTGACAGCCTTTTGCAAAACCCCGCAGAAATTCCTGCCTATAGCCATCACCTCCCCAACGCTTTTCATCTGTGTTCCCAGCAGTTTTGATACCCCTGTGAACTTATTTAAGTCCCAGCGGGGTATTTTTAATGTCACATAATCCAAAGAAGGCTCATAAAAAGCACTCGTTGTTGCGGTGACGGGGTTTTTTAACTCAAGCAGGTCAAATCCAACCACGATTTTTGCAGCAATATAAGCGATTGGATAGCCCGTCGCCTTGCTTGCTAAAGCCGATGAACGGGATAAGCGGGCATTTATCTCGATAACATAAAAAGCATATTCCTGCGGGTTTAAGGCAAACTGCACATTGCACTCACCCACAATTCCGATACTATGGGCTATCTTTATGGCTGCATCCCTCATCATATTGTTTTCAACATTGTTGATTGTCTGGCAGGGGGCAATCACGATCGAGTCCCCGGTGTGAATGCCCATCGGGTCAAAATTTTCCATATTGCAAATAGTGATGGTATTGCCTGTTTTATCCCTCATCGTCTCGTATTCAATTTCTTTCCAGCCATAAAGGGATTTCTCAATGAGTATTTGCGGGGTATTTGTTAAGGCTGATGAGGACAAATTTTGAAGCTCATCGGGGTTATTTGCCAGCCCGCTCCCCAGACCCCCCAAAGCAAAAGCTGAACGAATGATCACGGGATAGCCAATTTGTTGGGCTTTTTTAAGCGCCTCATCTACTGAGTTGACAGCAAAACTTGGTGCGATAGATATACCTATCTCCTCCATCTTATTTGCAAAAAGCTCTCTATCCTCAGAAATTTCAAGCGAGGCGGGCGGTGTCCCCAAAACTTTCACACCGTATTTATCTAAAACACCTGATTTGTGGAGTTCGATGACGCAGTTGAGGGAGGTCTGACCGCCGAAACTCGAGATTATGGCTGCCGGTTTTTCAATTTTGATGATCTTTTCCACCCAAAACGGTGTGATGGGGTAAAGGTAGACCTTTTTGTTTTCACCTTTATTGGTCTGAACTGAGGCGATATTTGGATTTATGACTATAACCTCAAGCCCTTCCTCCTGCAGTGCTTTGACTGCCTGCGAGCCTGAATAGTCAAATTCACCCGCCTGGCCGATGGATAAAGCACCAGAGCCAAGCAAAAGAACTTTCTGTTTTTTATTGTTTTTGGGTTTTAGAAACTCTAAGAGAGGCATTTTGTTTTCCTTTTTACAGCAGCGATATGAAATTATCCATGATCCACCCCGTATCATTGGGCCCGCTTGAGGCTTCGGGGTGAAATTGAACCGACATAAAAGGTTTGCTTTTGTGTATCAAACCCTCCACCGAGTCATCATTTGCATTTACAAACCACAGCCTCCAACCTTTGGCTATGGAGTTTTTGTCAACTGCATATCGATGATTTTGGCTGGTCATATATGCGGATTTTTGAGGGAGGGAGTAAACGGGCTGATTGTGGCTGCGATGTCCATGATTTAGCCTTTTTGTGGCTGAGCCGCTTGCTAAAGCAAGAAGCTGATGGCCAAGGCAGATTCCTAAAATTGGCTTATTTTGAGGCAGCACTCCTTTTTTTATCCGCTCAACAAGGCCGCCGGTGTTAGCAGGGTCGCCCGGACCGTTTGAAATAAGCCAGCCGTCGCACTGAACTTTGGAAAAATCGCTATCCCAAGGCAAAAGTTCAACCCTGCAGCCCTTTTGCAAGAGCATTCTGATGATATTCCACTTGACCCCGCAGTCAATGACAGCAACGGCTTTGCCTGCTTTGCCGAAATGTTTGACCTCTTTGATTGATACGGAAGGCATAAGGTTATATTTGGAAGGATCTGCATACTGGGCATTTGAGAAGTTTTTGAGGAAGTCAAAACGGTCAATACGTGGACTTTTAGCCCCCTGCGGGACAATTTTCCCAAAAAGACCGCCGTTTTCCCTGATAGTTTGCACCAAAAATCGGGTATCTATCCCTGCTATTCCGGGAACGTTCTGGCTTTTCATCCAATCCTCAAGCGAAATCGTGGAGTTATGATGATAAAAACCGTCAAAAATGTCTGAAACAATGATGCCCTGCGTCTTGATTGATGAGCTTTCATGGCCTAAAGACATAAAAAAATCCCCGTCTTTGTAAGCGGGGACTCCATAATTGCCGATTAAACAGAAACTGAAAGTTAAAATTTGCCCTAAATACGATGGATCCGTCATCGCTTCGCTATAACCCAGCATTCCAGTATTAAAAACCATCTCACCGCTTGTTGAAACATCTGCTCCAATCAAAAAACCTTCAAGAACAATGCCGTTTGAGAGTTCCAACCGAGCTTTTTTCCGCTCCTTACGCAACTTCTGGGCTTCTTTTGCCATTTTTTCCTTTTTCCGCCTTTGTCTATTGTGAAATCTTTCAAAAATTCTACATTTTTCTTGGTTTTATCACAAAAACGGCACCGATCCCCCTTGACTGCTTTTTCGGGCCAAAAAGAGGGGGGGTGTAGGGCATTCTGTTCAATTGTCAATAGAGGAATAAAGGTGTATAATCGCCCCCGTTGTTCAATTTTAAGGATTCAGGAGACAAAAATGGTCAAAAAAATAGGCGTAATCACATCAGGTGGGGATGCGCCGGGTATGACTCCAGCCGTCAGAGCGATAGTCAGGAGAGGCATAGGGCTTGGGTATCAAATGATAGGCATAAGAAGGGGTTTTCGGGGTTTATTAGAGGATGATTTCACCACTTTGACATCAAGGTCGGTCAGCAGAACGATAAATTTAGGCGGGACGATACTCCATACAGGCAGATGTCCCGAAACAAGGACTGCAGCAGGAATGAATAAAGCCGTAAAAACTATAAAAGAGCTGGATTTGAAGGGCATAATCATAATCGGGGGCGACGGGTCGCTTGCAGCAGGGGCTGAACTCTCTAAAAAAGGCGTAAAAGTTATCAATATCCCAGCATCTATCGACAATGATATATATGGAACCGATGAAACTATAGGTTATGATACAGCTCTAAACACAGCAGTTGACGCTATCGACAAAATTAGGGACACAGCCACAAGCCATGAGAGAATTTTCGTGGTTGAAATTATGGGCAGAGAACACGGGTTTTTGGCTATGGATGTCGGAATTGCCTCAGGTTGCGAGCATATCATCGTCCCCGAGGTGAGAACCAATATGACTGCACTTGCTAATGACTTAAAGCACGGCAAGGAAAAAGGAAAAACCTCACAGATAATCGCTTTTGCTGAAGGAGCAGGCTCATCTTGGGAATTTGCCAAGAAAATTGAGGAACTTACGAGCTTAGAGGTGAGGGTCAGCATACTCGGCTATATACAAAGAGGGGGAAGACCCACCGCCAGAACCAGAATTTTGGCATCGCAGTTTGGAAATCGGGCTGTTGAACTCATACACGGGGGCTATTCAAACCTGCTCGTCGGGCTTAAAGACGGAAAAATCTATGAGATTCCTGTAGCAAAAGCTATTTCGAAAGAGAAAAAATTCGACAAAGAAAAGTATGCATTGTTAAAACACTTGTCAATATAAAAGAGACGGAAAGGAAAAGTTTAATGGCAGGAGATACAAAAAAGGCAATAGAGCATATTAAACGCGGAACGGTTGAACTGATTTCACAACAAGAACTGTCTGACAGGCTATGTACTGGTAAGCCGTTAAGAGTAAAACTCGGAGTTGACCCCACTGCCCCAGACCTTCACTTAGGACACACCGTAATAATCAACAAATTAAAAACCTTCCAAGACTTAGGCCACCAAATCATCTTCCTCATCGGAGATTTCACTGCAAAAATCGGAGACCCATCCGGGAGATCCGACACCCGCCCAACCATGACCCCAGAGCAAATCGCTCAAAACACCAAAACTTATACCGATCAGGTTTTCAAAATTTTAGACCGCAAAAAAACCATCATTGAATACAATAGCAAGTGGCTTGAGCCTTTAGGCATAGACGGGCTGCTCAAACTTGCCTCAAAAACCACAGTCGCACAGATGTTAGTTAGAGATGATTTTGAAAAGAGATACAAAAGCGACAAACCCATCAGCATTGTCGAGTTCCTTTACCCCCTTTTGCAGGGATATGACTCGGTAGCCTTGAAAGCCGATGTCGAACTTGGGGGAAATGACCAGAAGTTCAACTTGCTTTTGGGCAGATCAATTCAAAAAGATCATGGTTTAGCACCCCAAATTGTTCTAACCATGCCGCTTTTAGAGGGAACTGACGGCGTAAAGAAAATGTCCAAATCTTATGGGAACTATATAGCCTTAAATGACAGCCCCGATGATATGTTTGGAAAAATTATGTCTATCTCAGATGAGCTGATGTATAAGTATTATGAACTGCTTACCCAAGCTGATCTAAAAACTCTCAAAGCCGCCCACCCAAAGCAAGCAAAAGTGGATCTCGCCTTTGAGATAGTCAAAAGATATTGGGGGCTTGAGAATGCGGAGAGTGCAAAAGAGGGTTTTGAGAGGGTTTTTGCCAAAAAGGGTATACCAGAACATGTCAAAACCTTTGAATGTCCCTCAAGCATAAAAATTTCCGACTTTCTTGTGAAAGCCAATTTAGTTTCCAGCAAAAACGAGGCACGTCGGCTTATAGAGCAGGGCGGGGTGAAAATAAATTCCAACAAAGTTTCGGCTGATACGGAGATAAAGGGTGTTTGGGACGGTTTAGTTTTGCAGGCAGGAAAGTGGAAGTTCGTCAAAATTAAAATTAAAAGTAAGTAGATGGCTGTAAAAAAATACAAAGGAGAGAAAAATGAAAACAAACAGATTGGTTTTGGGCATTTTTGTTGGATTGTTTGGATTGATTTTATCGTCATGCAGCAGTTCGCCTGTCATCACAAGGGTTGATACGGACACACAAATTGACCTCAGCGGAGATTGGAATGACACAGATTCCCAGCTTACCGCACAGGCTATGGTTCAAGATGCTTTGGGTTTGCCTTGGTTAGTGAAGTTTACGGCGGCAGAAAGAAGGGAACCTAAAATTATCGTTGGCACTGTGGTAAATCAGTCGCAAGAGCATATCAACACTGATACCTTTATAAAGGAGCTGCAGCGGGCAATCACAAATAGCGGGCAGGCTCAATTTGTCGCATCTGCAAATCAGAGGAATGAAATTCGTGCAGAACGGGCAGATCAAGCCGCAAACTCAGCAGAAGCCAAGAGACAGGGTCAAGAGGCAGCGGCAGATTTTATGTTGCAGGGAACGGTCAACACGATTTTTGACAAAGAGGGGAGCAGGGAGGTTAAGTATTACCAAGTCGACCTTCAGATGTTAAATATCGAGACCAATGTTTTGGTTTGGCAGGGGGAAAAGAAAATAAAGAAGTATGTTGCAAAGCAAAAGTATAAAGCGTAGGTCATACAATGAAAAAAGTTATTCATTTTTTTATTCATAAGAAGGTAAATTTAATAGGGCTGTCGCTTGCGGCAGCCCTATTTTTTATGGCTGGCTGCTCTTTTAATATGACCTCTTACTATGAGAAGTTAAATGGGAAGCTCGAGAGCGAGGACTATCAAGGTGCAGCGGATTATGTAGCCAAAAACCAGAGCAAATACGGCGACCGCAATGCCCTGATGTTTTCCTTAGATGCAGGTATAGTCAACCACTATGCCTTCATTTACGATGTCAGTGAAAACAATTTTGAGGATGCAAAAAATCTCTTTAGCGATTACTACACCAAAAGCGTCAGTGCAGCAGCTCTATCTATGATCTACAACGATTCGTCTATGCCCTACTATGGAGAGGATTTTGAAAGCATTCACATCACAATTTTCAACTCTCTAAATTACATTCTAAGCGGGCAAGATAATGAGGCGGTAGTAGAGGCAAGGCAGGCTGACTACCTTTTTAAGGGCAATTACAGGAAATTTTATAAGGACGACGGCTTTGTGAGATATTTTATGGGGTTAGTTTATGAAAACGGGGGCTATCTAAACGATGCTTATGTCTCATATAGTTTGGCTATCAATGCCTATGAAAAGGGGATAACGGGCATAAAACCGCCCGCCGACTTAATAAATGATGCTTATACATCAGCCGTTCAACTTGGCATAAGCGGTTATGCTGCTCAGCTCAAGTCAAAATACCCGCAGGCACAGGTCAAAAATATACCGAAAGGTTATGGGGAGTGCATTGTGATGGACTATAACGGCATAATTCCTAAGAAGGTCGAAAGAGTGATCAATATCGCTTTTTCAAGAGCTTGGGCTTATGCCAGTGCAGACAATGTTGATAGTTCGGATATGGAGGATTTTCAGACAGCCCAATCCGTTGCACTTGCAGTGCTTTCAGACGACTATATAAGTGTGGCTTTCCCTGCTTATCAAAGCATACCCCACAGCATTTACTCTTTTTCGGTCAGGGGAGATTCGGGTCTGCTGGGGAGATCATATGAAGCACAAGATTTAGGCACGATAGCCGAGAAAGTTCTCAATGACAGAATCGCCTTAATTTATGCAAAAACCATAGCAAGGGCAGCCATCAAGTATGCAGCAGGAAAGGCAGCCTCTAACTATGCAAAGGAGCAGCACGGAGACGGCATTGGACTTCTTGCCGAACTTAGCACCAAACTCTATTCGTCTCTATCAGAAAGAGCAGACACGAGGGGCTGGCATACCCTCCCAGAAAACATTCTGATGTCAAGGTTTTATCTGCCCGCTGGGGAAAACAAGATAACCGTAGACCTCATCGGCAGCAACGGGACTGTGCTAAGGTCCCGCGAGATAACAGTAAATGTCAAAGAAGGAAAGAAAAATTTCATAGTTTTAAGCAGCCCCAAGTAGGAAATAAAAACAAGGAGAGTGGAGCAAACCATGTATAAAATCATTTCAAAAGAAAAGTTAGCGTCTAACATCACGAGCTTTTGGCTGGAGGCCCCAGACATTGCAAAAAACGCCAAAGCTGGTCAGTTCATCATCTTTAGAATTGACGACAATGGCGAGAGAGTTCCTTTAACCATCGCTGGTGTCGACTCTAAACAAGGTTTAATCAGGATTATTTTTCAACATGCAGGCAAAACCACGACTGAGCTTTCTCAAATAGAGGAAGGGCAGTCAATTAGAGATTTATTAGGCCCTTTAGGCCAGCCTACCGAGATTGAAAAATACGGAACGGTCTGCATCGTCTCGGGCGGAGTAGGAACTGCCGAGATTTTGCCCGTTATAGACGCACTTAAATCTGCCGGCAACCACGTCATCTCGATAGTCGGTGCAAGGACAAAGGAGCTTCTTTTGCTTGAGGATGACATCAGGAAAGCCAGTTCAGAGCTGATAGTTGCCACTGATGACGGCTCATACGGCATAAAAGGTTTTGTTACAGAAGTGCTAGCCAATGTTATCGAGAAGGAAAAGGTGGATATTGTTTATGCTATCGGGCCCGTTCCGATGATGAAAGCCGTCGCAAACCTCACTCGCCAAAAAAATCTCAAAACGCTCGCTTCTCTTAACCCCATCATGGTAGACGGCACAGGTATGTGCGGCGCTTGCAGAGTAACAGTAGACGGCAAAACCAAGTTTGCTTGCGTTGACGGTCCTGAATTTGATGCCCACAAAGTCAACTGGGATGAACTTATTTCAAGGCTGGGAGCTTTTAAGGATTTAGAAAAAGTCTCTTTAGACGAATTTAATAAGGGAGGTTGCAAATGCCACAAAGAATGAGAATGCCCCAAAGGGATGGAGATGTCAGGAATAAAGATTTCAATGAGGTCAATACTGGTTATAGTGCAGAGCAGGCAATAGAGGAGTCTAAGCGGTGCTTAAAGTGCAAAATTCCACGTTGTGTAAAAGGCTGCCCTGTGGAGGTAGATATACCGGGGTTCATAAAACCTTTGAGCGAAAACAATCCGCTTGAGGCGATAAAAGTCCTCAAAGAAAAAAGCAATCTCCCCGCTGTTTGCGGAAGAGTTTGCCCTCAAGAAAAGCAGTGCGAGCAGCTATGCATTTTAGGGATAAAAGGTGAGTCGGTGGCGATAGGCAACCTTGAAAGGTATTCGGCAGATTGGGGCAATGAAAATGTTAAAGAAACAATAGCACCGGCTAAAAACGGCGTAAAAATTGCCATTGTCGGCTCGGGGCCTGCTGGTCTTACTTGTGGCGGAGACTTGGCAAAACTGGGTTATGAGGTGGATATTTATGAGTCACTCCACGACAGCGGCGGGGTTTTAAGATACGGCATTCCTGAGTTCAGATTGCCAAAAGCGGTTTTAGATAAAGAGGTCAACTCCCTAAAAGATCTGGGAATTAAGTTCTTTTTTAACTCGCTCATCGGTAGAACGATAACGATAGACGAGCTTTTTGAGGCAGGGTATAAGGCAATTTTTGTAGGAACGGGTGCAGGTTTGCCCACTTTTTTGGGTATTGAGGGCGAAAATCTCAAGAATATCTATTCAGCCAATGAGTTTCTTGTCCGCGTCAACCTTATGAAAGGCTATCAGTTCCCCAAATATGACACCCCAGTAAACGGGGTAAACAATGTGATAGTGGTTGGAGGGGGAAATACCGCCATGGACTCGGTTAGAACAGCAAAACGTCTGGGTGCTAAGAATGTCAAACTCGTGTATCGCCGTGATGAGGCTGAGATGCCTGCAAGGCTTGAGGAAAAAATTCACGCTAAAGAGGAAGGTGTGGAGTTTGCTACCCTAACTAACCCTATCAAGTTCATCGGCGATGACAAAAATTTCGTCAAACAAGTCGAGTGCGTCAAGATGGAGCTTGGCGAACCTGACGATTCTGGCCGCCGCCGTCCTAAAACATTGGCAGGGTCTAACTTTATTATTGAGGCAGACACTGTGATCTTGGCTTTAGGCTTAAACCCCAACCCGATTTTGACTTCGCTAACTAAGGGCTTAAATACGGATAAACATGGCCGTATCTTGGTTGACGAGAGCTTGATGTCATCTATTCCGGGTGTTTTTGCAGGGGGGGATATAGCAGGCGGGTCGACTGTCATCGAGGCGATGGGTATGGGCAAACAAGCCGCAAAATCCATCGTCAAGTATCTCAAGCAATAAACAAAAAGTTGCGAGTCGTTTGGAAAATGTAGTCAAAATATAAAAAAGGGAGGCATCAAATGAGAAAACCCATTATGGCGGGAAACTGGAAAATGAACAAAACAATATCGGAGGCAGTAGATTTCTGCAAAACCTTAAAGAAATCAGTTGAAGGGGTATCTGATGTTGAAATTTTAATATGCCCTGCTTTTACAGCATTGGCTGCTGCATATAATGAAGTGAAGGGCAGCAATATAAATGTAGGTGCACAGAACCTTTTTTGGGAATCAAAAGGGGCGTTCACGGGAGAGGTTTCCCCTTTGATGATAAAGGATAGCGGCTGCTCTTATGTTCTTGTAGGCCATTCAGAACGTAGGCAGTTTTTCGGCGAAACTGACAGCAGTGTCAACAAAAAGACAAAAGCAGCTTTTGCGGCAGGTTTAATTCCTGTTGTCTGTATAGGCGAGACGCTTGCACAACGGGAAAACAATGAAACCTTGAAAGTCATCGAGACCCAAATTAAAGGCGGCTTAGCCAATTTAACTCCGCAAGAGGCTGACACTGTGGTCATAGCTTATGAACCAGTTTGGGCTATAGGCACTGGGAAAACTGCAACGCCTGAGCAAGCACAGGGAGTCCACGCTTTTGCCCGCAAAATTTATGCTCAGATCTATCAAGACGCAGCCGACAAAGTCAGAATACTTTATGGCGGTTCGGTTAAGCCCGACAATGTCTCGGCGCTTATGCAAAAGCCGGATATTGATGGGGGGTTAGTAGGTGGAGCAAGCCTTGAGGCGGATTCTTTTGCCAAGTTAGTCAAATATTCCAAATAAAGGGGTCAACGATGAATAACAAAATTAAGAAAGTAGCTTTTGGAACTGACCACGCCGCAGCAGAAGTTAGAGACAAAGTTAAGAACTATCTCAAAGAGAGAGGCTATGAGGTAGAAGATTTTGGCTATAGTGGAGAAGGGAGTTGCGATTATCCCGATTATGCAGAGAAGGTTGCTTCCGCAATTTTGGAAAAGAAAGCCCAGAAAGGAATTTTGATATGCGGGACAGGTATCGGTATGTCTATTGCGGCAAACAAAATCAGGGGCATCATTGCAGCTACAGCTTGGAATGAGGATACAGCCAAATTGGCAGCCCAGCACAATAAAGCCGACATTTTGTGTCTTGGCTCAAGAACTGCGACTTACAGAGATATTTGTATTATGGCTAAGGTTTTCCTTGAGACCGCTTTTGAGGAAAGGCATCAGCCCAGAATCACAAAAATTAAACATCTTGAGGAACAGCAACTCTAAAAGGAGGGGGGAATGATTGCAAACATAGCGTCATACATAGATTTCACACTCTTAAAACCCAATGCAAAGGTCGCAGACTATACAAAGCTGTGCAGTGATGCAGCGGCTAATAAGTTTTATTCGGTCTGCGTTCCGCCGTTTATGGTCAAAAGTTGCAAGGAAATGCTGGATAGCTCAGAAGTAAAAATAACCACAGTGATAGGTTTTCCTTTGGGATATTCTACCCCTGAGATCAAAGCCAGCGAAGCGGCGTTTGCCATAAAACAGGGGGCTGACGATATAGATATGGTCATAAACATTTCGGAGGCAAAATCGGGCAACTTTGACTATCTAAAAAAGGAACTCGTGATGGTTAGAGAGGCAACACAAAACAAAACATTGAAAGTGATAATTGAAACCTGCTACCTGAGCAAAGAGGAAATAGCCAAAATCAGCCGCTTAGTTTCAGATTGCAAGGCTGATTTCGTTAAAACCTCAACAGGTTTTGGTCCTGCGGGTGCATTGCTTGAAGATATTGCGATTATAAAATCTGCCATCAGACCCGAAACAAAAATTAAAGCCGCCGGAGGCATAAGAACATATGCCGATGCGGAGGCTTTTGTTAATGCAGGGGCATCAAGAATCGGCAGTTCGGCAATTATTGTTTCGCCGAAAGCTTAAAGAGAGAGGGAGGAAAAATGAAAGCAAATGAAATGGAAAGGATATTTCTTATAGTTTTAGACAGCGTTGGGGCAGGCGAAATGCCCGATGCTGATAAATATGGAGATAAGGGCGCCAACACTTTGGGGCATATCTTGGAGGCAAAAGGGAGCGGCTTTTCTCTGCCGAATATGGAAAAACTGGGCTTACATCATTTGTTAAACCTCAATTCCTCCCTCAAGCAATCTGACTTATTGGGCAATTACGGAAAAATGGCATCTCTTTCGCCCGCAAAAGATACTACGGCAGGTCACTGGGAGATGACGGGCATAGTCTTAAAGAAGCCTTTTCCTGTTTTCCTTCATGGTTTTCCCAAAGATTTGATTGACGAATTTGAAAACTTGATAGGCACAAAAATTCTCGGCAACTGTGCGGCATCAGGAACCGAGATAATCAACCGTTTAGGCGATGAACATGTCCGCACCGGCTACCCCATCGTCTATACCTCGGCAGATTCCGTTTTCCAAATAGCAGCCCACGAGCAGAAGTTTGGTCTGGATAATCTCTACAAGATCTCAAAAATTGCAAGGAAAATGCTCACTGGGGATTATGCAGTAGGCAGGGTGATTGCAAGACCCTTCTTAGGTGAAAACGGTAACTACACCAGAACCAAAAACAGGGAAGATTTTTCCATTGATCCTATCGGCGAGACAATTTTAGATGTATTAAAAGCCAATGGGCAGAATGTTACTGCGGTAGGCAAAATTGAGGATATTTTCAATTTTAGGGGCATAACCAAGTCCATTCATTCAAGAAGCAATGAAGAGGGTATGGATGTAACCCTAAAAGAGGCACAGCTCCCCGTCAAAGACGACAAGAAAAACCTTGTTTTTGTAAACCTTGTCGACTTCGATATGCTTTGGGGGCATAGGCGGGATGTAGATTCTTATGCAGCGGGCTTGAAAGCTTTTGACGACTTTTTGCCTAAACTCACCGCCGCCCTGACGGACAAAGATATGCTCATAATCACCGCTGATCACGGTTGCGACCCTACCTATAAAGCCCACACAGATCACACTCGTGAGTATGTTCCGCTTTTGGTTTTTGGGAAATCGCTCAAGAAAGGCGTAAACCTCGGCATAAGGAAAACTCTTGCCGATATAGGTCAAACCACTGCCGACATTTTTGGTATGCCGCAAATAGAAAACGGAACATCTTTTAAGGGAGAGATAATATGAGAGCTTATGATGTGATTTATAAAAAGAGGAATGGCGAAACGCTTACAAGGAAGGAAATTGAGTTTATGGTCATACGTTATAGCAATGGCGACATTCCCGACTATCAAATGGCAGCCTTTGTGATGGCTGTTTTTATTAAAGGTATGTCAGATGATGAAATTTATAATTTGACAGATGTTATGGCTCACTCAGGGGAGATTTTGGATTGGTCCTCACTTTCAGGCTTAACCGCAGACAAGCACTCAACAGGCGGAGTCGGCGATGGAACTTCTTTAATTATCGCCCCAATAGTTGCCGCAGCCGGTGTTTATGTTCCGATGATCTCGGGCAGAGCTTTAGGTCACACGGGCGGAACACTCGACAAGCTTGAGTCCATACGGGGCTTTAGGACGAATTTAGACAATAAAGAGTTTTTTCAAACCCTTGAGACTGCAGGTTTTGCCTTGATAGGGCAGACGCAGGATATTGCCCCAGCAGACAAGAAAATTTATGCCCTGCGGGATTCCATTGCAGCAGTCGAATCCATACCGCTTATTTGTGCAAGCATAATGTCTAAAAAGATTGCTGAAGGGACGAAAACCTTGATCCTTGATGTCAAAACGGGCAGCGGGGCTTTTATGAGCAGCTATGATCAGGCAAAACAGTTAGCCCAAAAGTTAGTTGAAACAGCCAAGTCTGCAAAAATGAACTCGACGGCTTTCATCACCGATATGGACGAGCCTTTAGGTTATTGTGCAGGCAATGCTAATGAGGTTAAGCAAGCAATAGAAATACTTAAAAACGATCTAAAAAACGACCTGTCTTTTCTGTCTATCGAACTCTCAGCAGCAATGATCTTTGGTGCAAAAAAGGCCGCCTCAATAGATGAGGGACGCAAGATAGCGATCAAGATGTTAGAAAGCGGAAAAGCTATAGAGAAACTTAAAGAGGTGATAAGGCTGCAGGGTGGAAGCCCATCCGTTGTAGACAAGCCCGACCTTTTGCTCCCGCTTAAAACCAAAGAACACTATCAGGTCAAAGCGGACAAAAGCGGTTATATTTTCAAGATGAAAACACGTGATATAGGTATAGCTTCCGCCATCAGCGGGGCAGGCAGGGAAAAAATCAGCGATAAAATAGATTTTGCGGCAGGAATATATTTCTACAAGAAAACGGGGGACAGGGTTAGGTCAGGCGAAGTGATATCCCGCATAGAATCAAATAGCAAAGACCTCATAGCTCAGGCAGCGATGATTATCAATAACGCCTACATAATTTCAGACGAAAAGCCACCTGAAAGAACTTTGATCAAAGAAACGGTAAACTAAAAAAAATAAAGATAAAAGGAATACTCACATTGATGGAGATTAGCGACAAAAAATGGAAATACATGGATCCGCTTCCTAAAAACTTGCCTCAGCAACTGATTGATACGGTAAAAAACCTTAAAATTTTAGCCATATTGATGTCGAGAGGAATAGACACAACCAAGAAAATAGAGAAATTTTTACGGGGCGGTGCAGAATACCTGCACAGCCCTTTTTTATTTGAGGATATGCAGAAAGCTGTAGACAGAATAAGGAAAGCGATAGCCTTAAAAGAGCTTATCTTGATTTATGGCGACCGAGATGTTGATGGGGTTACAGCGGTTAATATCATCTTTGATGTGATAAGAAATTATGGCGGAGAGGTTGAGTATTATGTGCCTTTTGATGAGGGCTATGGAATCCATAAAGACATCATTTCAAAATACGCTCAGGAGAATGCGAAAGTTTTAATCACCGTTGATTGCGGAATTTCAGCAAAAGAGGAAGTTGCATACGCTAAGACTTTAGGCATTGATGTCATCTTGACCGACCATCATGAGCCTGTTACAGAAACCTTTCCAACACCTTACGCTATCATCAATCCAAAAATACGAGACACAAAGTATCCTTTCAAAGACATTGCTGGCTGCACTGTATCTTTGAAGCTTGCCTTAGGGCTTATCATGACCTATAGCAGGCAATACAATAAAAACAATCTTTTGTTTGCGCTTGAAAGCGGGGAAGGGTTTGCGGGGGATATTTCTTGGATCTGCAATAATGTTGAAATAGCCCGAAAGACTTTTAACTCGATTGAGGAGCTGAGCAAAGAGATCAAAGAGGCATACCGCATCTATACTTTTAATGCTGAGGCAGCGGAGGCTTTGATAAAAAAAGATGTGCTGCTGAGAGAAAAAATCATAGTTCTTGAGACAAAATGCGGCGACAATCTTGATGACCTGCTGATAGCTAAAACCAAGATGGACTATGAAGACGAGAGAATTAAAGATTTTTTTGAGTCCTCTCTTGATATTTGTGCTTTAGGAACCATTGCCGACTCGATGCCTTTAGTCGATGAAAACAAAATTATCGTTTACTACGGGCTTAGATTTATCTCCGAAAATCCCCACTCAAGGCCGGGACTTGGGCTTTTGATAGAGGACACATTGAAAACAAAAGATTCTTACAACATAAGCACTCATTCAATTTCGTGGAATGTTACCCCCGTATTAAACAGTGCAGGCCGTATGGGCCGCGGAGCACTTTCAGCCCAGCTGCTTTTGACTCGGGACAAGTTTCAAGCCCAAGCGCTTTATACAGACATCATCAAGCTAAATACCGAACGTCGCGAACTTCAGTTTGAAAATATCGGGCAGTTCAAGAATCTCTTAAAAGAGCAGTGCAACCCCGACAAAGACAAAGTCATAATCGTCAATGCCACAAATCTCGAACACGGAGTTACGGGGATAATTGCAGCAGGTATGGTTAAAACTTATTCAAAGCCGGTTTTTTTGTTGATAAATGACGGCAAGACAGCAGTGGGGACAGCCCGTTCAGTAGAGGGCTTTAACATCATCGATGCACTCGACAATGTCAAAGATATTTTGATCAAGTATGGAGGGCATAATCAGGCTGCGGGCTTTATGATTGACAACTCAAACATTGAGGAGTTTAGACGCAGAATTACAGACTATGCCCAAGCAAATCTGATTTCTGTGGATTCTATAGACACGATAATTATTGAAGGCGAGCTAAAAATCTCAGACATAAATCTTGATTTTTACAATCAGGTAGAAACATTAAGCCCCTTTGGATTGGGCAACCCCAAACCGATATTTTGCATCAATGGGGTCAATGTTACGGAGGTTTATGTGTTTGGAGCCCGCAAAGAACACTTGAAATTTAAGATTTCTCAAAAAGGCAGCCGCAATGTTCAGGCTGTGTTTTGGAACAAATCCCGCTATGAGGAAATTATTAACAAAGATGAGATTTTTGATATGGCTTTTTACTTAGATGTTATGGACAAAAATGACGGAAAAATCGCTCAACTATCTATTGTGGATATAAAACCATCTTTTTGATTTGAGCAAAAAATAAAGGAGGAAAAAATGAACAAAGAAGAAGCAGTAAAAATTGCATTTATCGGCGGAAGCGGACTTTATGAAATTGAGGGTTTCGAAGATGTCGTCGAGAAAGATATAGACACTCCATTTGGAAAACCTTCTGACAAAATTATCGTGGGTCATATCAAAGGGGTTCGGTGTGCTTTTTTAGCACGTCACGCCAGATCCCATGTGTTTACCCCCGCTGAAATAAATCAGAGAGCCAATATGTGGGCGCTGAAATCTTTAGGGGTAGAGCAGATAGTCGCTTTTACGGCATGCGGTTCTCTAAAGGATAACTATTACCCAAAAGACTTGGTCATTCCTGATCAGATTTTTGACAGAACAAAAGACAGACCGGGCAGTTTTTTTAGTGATGGTATAGTTGCTCATATTTCAGCGGCACATCCGTTTTGTGAGGGTTTAAGAAACATAATTCATAAGACTGTCGCCGATGCGGGCTTAAAACATCATTTCGGCGGAACTTATGTCTGCATTGAGGGAAACCGCTTTTCAACAAAGGCGGAGTCATTAGTAAACAAGAGTTTGGGTTTTTCTATCGTAGGTATGACTGCTGTTCCTGAGGCGCAGTTAGCCCGGGAGGCGGAGATGTGTTATGCCAATATATCCCTTGTGACGGACTTTGATTCTTGGAAAGAGGGTGAAGAGGTTACAAACGATAAGGTTCTTGAGGCGGCAGCGGTCAACATTTCAAACTCAAGAAAGATCATCAAAGACATCGTTTCAAAAATCGCAGCAAGGACGGAGGATTGTGGATGCCGTCATTCTTTGGCGCCATCTATTATGACAGCAAAGGATAAAGCAATTCAAAGCCCCCACTACAAGAAGATTGCTTTGTTTGTCGATAAATATTTCAAGAAATAAGTTGGTAGATACTGAAGGAAAAGATGATTGAAAATTTAAGGTTGCACATCGACAATATGACTTGCGTCAATTGCCAAAACAAAATCGAAAGAAAGCTCAAAGAAACGCAAGGCATAAAAAAGGCAGGGGTGAGTTTTAATTTAGCCTCTTGCGACATAGATTATGATTCATCGATTATCTCCGCTGATACTCTCAAAAAGCTTATAACCGAGCTTGGATATAGCGTCAGCGGAGTTGACGAAAGCGGGAAAGGGCAGGGTTCGGGCATAAAAACTGCCCTCAAAGCGGTAGTTGGTTTTGTGCTTTTGTTTGTTTTTCTTGGGCACTTGAGCAAAATGCCCATTTTTAATTTCTTTCCCACTGCCCAAGCGGAAATGCGTATCGGGGCATTATTTTTGATCGGCTTAATCACCTCTTTTCATTGCGTTTTTATGTGCGGCGGAATTAACCTCTCCCAATGCCTCCCTCTCAAAAATCAAAGTAGCGCACCTAAAAAGCTTTCCACCCTAAAACCCTCTCTCCTCTACAATCTCGGGAGGGTATTTTCTTATACCCTTGTTGGCGGAGTGCTTGGCGGGATAGGTTCTTTTGTCGCTTTTGATGAGCAAATTAAGGGGATTATTCAGATAGCAGCAGGCATTTTTATGATTGCGATGGCGCTAAATATGATGGGTGCTTTCGTTTTCCTAAGAAAGTTTATTCCCAAAGCCCCAAGTTTTGTTCTTAAAAAACTTAATAGCTCAAAGCTCCCTAAAACCCCTCTGATTGTCGGCATATTAAACGGGCTGATGCCTTGCGGCCCCTTGCAGGCAATGCAGCTTTATGCTTTTTCTACGGGCAGTGTGTTTTTTGGCGCCTTATCGATGTTTGTTTTTAGTGCGGGAACAGTGCCGCTGATGTTTATTTTCGGCACAGCCGCCTCTTTTTTGAGCAAAAAGTGGACAGACAAAGTCATGAAAATCGGCGCCGTTATAATAGCTGCATTAGGTTTGTCGATGATCTCTTATGGAATAAACACTGCGGGGCTTAGAAACTTTATGGCATCCGCCCCCTCTTTTTCACAGTCTAAGTATTCAAAAAGCGAGATTGAGGGCGGTGTTCAGGTAGTCAGATCAGAGCTTTTGCCGGGCAAATATCCATCGATAGCTGTTGAGGAAGGTGTTCCCGTCAGGTGGATAATTGAGGCAGCACCAGAAAATATTAATGGCTGCAACTATAAAATGTCTATCAAAGAATACGGCATCAAACACACTTGGAAACCGGGGACAAATGTCATCGAGTTTACCCCCCAAAAAGCGGGCAGGTTTTTTTACAGCTGCTGGATGGGCATGATAAGCGGAGAAATTTCTGTGTTTTCTAAAGAGGAGTTTGGCGGGCTTGAGGCTGCTGCCCTAACTGACGTTTCGGATCTATCGCCCGAGCCGGCATATTTTCTAATTCCTTACGGGGACAGCGACATCAAAATAGCTCAAAAGAAAAACGATATTCAGTCCGCCGAAATTGAAATTACAGATGAGGGGATAAGCCCTGCTGTCATCATCGTTGAAAAAGGCATCGAGCTTAACTTGATCATCAACAATAAGTCGTCTTCAGAGGCAAACAAAAATCTGCTGTTTAATTTATACCGCACCAAGCTCGACCTCAAGCGGGGCAAAAATGAGGTTAAGGTTTTTCCGATGGAGAGTTTTGACTTTTCAAATGCAAACAATTCGGCTTATGGATATATAAAAGCCGTTGAGGACATAAAGTTTTTTGACATTGAAGATGTTAAAAAAGAGGTTTCGTCGCATGAGACCCTGATTTATCCGATAGGGTTTTATAGTGTAAAGTGAGATTAAATTTTAGAAACAACAGATAAAAAAGGAGGCAGTAAAATGGAAAAGAAAGTATTTGCAGTTGATGGTATGTCTTGCCAGCATTGTGTTGATGCCATAACAAAAGCAGTCAAGAGTTTAGACGGAGTTAAAAGTGTAGAGGTGAGCTTGAAAGCTAAAAAAGCTGATGTTGAGTTTGACCCATCAAAAACCTCCCCGTCAGCAATAATAACCGCTATCGAGGATCAAGGTTTTGACGCTAAGTCGGCTTAAAAGGAGGCAGCAAGTGTCTAAGGTTTTTGCTTTTTTGATTTTTAGCCTTTTCTTAGTTTCGTCGGCATTTGCAGCACAAGGGGACATCATTATTTCCGCAAGTGATATTTCCCCTACAGCAAAGTTTTATTCATCAGATATTGACGGAATTTCCGTCGAGGTCTTAGCCGTCAAAGCTTCCGATGGCTCCATAAGAACAGCCTTCAATGCTTGCCAAGTGTGTTATGGCTCAGGTGCAGGATATTACAGGCAGTCGGGCGCTGTTTTGATTTGCCAAAACTGCGGAAACCGTTTTAGGACAGACCAGATCGAGAAGTTTAAGGGAGGGTGCAATCCGATACCGATCACGGCAAAGGATAAACTTTCTAAAGATGGACAGATTATTATCTCAAGAGAGTTTTTGAGCCAGTCAAAAAAATACTTCTCTTATAGACGCAGATAAGCCGCCCAATGGGCATAAAGGAAACAAAATGACAAACCAGATATTAACAGTAGGAGGTATGACCTGTGCAGCTTGCTCTCAAAGGATAGAACGTGTTGTAAAAAAGCAGGCAGGCATAAAACAGGCAGCCGTAAATTTGGCAAGTGAGAAACTTCTTGTGGAGTTTGACGAGCAGGTTATTTCTTTAGACGCAATAAAGAGCGCCGTGATAAAAATTGGATACACGATTATTGAAAAGTCTGAGGATTCTTTGGCTGATGAGAGGATAAGGAAACAAAAAGAAATTAAGACCCTTTGGACAAAATTTATTGTTACGGCAATTTTTGCAATCCCGCTTTTATACATAGCTATGGTTCCGATGTTGATGTTAGATTGGCTCCACCTGCCTTTTCCTTCCTTCATTTCTCCGATGGAACACCCGCTTGCTTATGCAATAGCCGAGCTGCTTTTTGTCATACCAATAGTTGGTGTGGGCTATAAATTTTACACGGTAGGCTATAAGCTTTTGATAGCAAGGAGTCCGAATATGGATTCGCTCATCGCTTTAGGCACTTCCGCTGCTGTCCTTTATAGCGTCTATAACACTATAAACATCGCAATGGGGGATATTGAGGCGGTAGATTCTCTTTATTTTGAAAGTGCGGGGGTTATCATTTGTTTGATTTTGCTTGGCAAGTCTCTGGAAGCACTTTCAAAGGGGAGAATGAACGATGCGATAAGAAAGCTCATGGGGCTTGCCCCAAAAACTGCAATCGTTTTTAGAGATTCCCAAGAAATAGAGGTCTCGATAAAAGATGTTTTAGTAGACGATATTGTTGTGGTTAAACCGGGCATGAAAATTCCTGTAGACGGAGAAATTGTCGAAGGTCAAACAGCCATAGACGAGTCGATGTTGACGGGAGAAAGTTTGCCTGTAGACAAAAAAGCGGGGGACAAGGTTTTTGGAGGGTCGATAAATGCCAATGGATACATAAAGTTCCGTGCTCAAAAAATTGGCTCAGCCACTGTGCTTGCCCAAATAATCAAGCTTGTTGAGGAAGCACAAGGCTCAAAAGCCCCGATAGCTAAACTTGCCGACATCATTTCGGGCTATTTTGTCCCCATCGTTTGCTGTATCGCTTTGTTTTCAGGAGCGGCTTGGTATATCGCTGACAGGGATCTCAGCTTTTCGCTGACAATTTTTATATCCATTTTGGTTATTGCTTGCCCTTGTGCTTTGGGCTTAGCGACCCCTACCGCCATTATGGCTGCCTCGGGCAGAGGTGCTCAGCTGGGTATCTTGATAAAGGGCGGGGAAGCACTTGAGATGGCTCATAAAATCAATATCGCTGTATTCGATAAAACAGGAACCATCACTGAGGGCAAACCATCTTTAACCGATATAATTTGCGTCCCTCAAATATCCCGTCAATACCTTTTGCAAATGGCTGCATCAGCTGAAAAAGTTTCCCAACACCCTCTTGGCGAGGCAATCGTGGCAGCTGCCGCAAAAGAAAATATCGAGCTTTTTAATGTTGAAAGTTTTGAGTCGCTAAATGGGCTTGGCATAAAAGTTCGGATAAACTCAACGGATGTTTTTGTGGGCAATCGTAAGTTTATGGACGAGCTAAATGTGGACTTAAAGGATATGCAGGAGGCAGTAGATAGGTTGGCTACAGAAGGGAAAACTCCAATGTTTGCATCATTTAATAAAGAGCTTGCTGGGATAATTGCTGTTGCCGACACAATAAAAAAGAGTGCCGCTGAGGCAGTAAAAAAGCTCAGCAAAATGGGAATTGAATCCGTGATGCTTACGGGAGACAATAAAAAAACCGCTGCAGCCATTGCGGCTCAAGCGGGTATCAATAAAGTGTTAGCTGAGATAATGCCTCAGGACAAATCTAATGAGATAAAAAAGTTGCAAAAAGAGGGCTACAAAACCGCTATGGTTGGAGACGGAATAAATGACGCGCCCGCACTTGCTCAAGCAGACATCGGAATTGCCATCGGCACGGGGACAGACATTGCTATGGAAACTGCAGATATTGTGCTGATGAAAGGCGACCTGCGGGATGTTCCGATCGCAATAGAGCTAAGCAAAAAGATGATTCGCAATATAAAGCAAAACTTGTGCTGGGCTTTTGGATACAACATCGTCGGAATTCCTATTGCAGCAGGAGTTTTATACTTGTTTGGAGGGCCTTTGCTAAACCCTATCTTTGCCGCCGCTGCCATGAGTTTAAGCTCTGTGTCAGTTTTAACGAATGCTTTGAGGTTAAAGAGATTTAAGGGCAGCAAATGAAGGATGTGATCTCAATTGATTTCATTAAAACCCCGACAGCCGACATAAAAAATCTTGCGGAACTAAAAAGGTATTGGGCAAAGATCAAAAATTTACTTGTGCAAAGGGAGCAGCATTTTGACAATGTCTGGAAAAACTCAAATGAAAAACAAATTTTTGCCGAACTTGCCTTCTGTCTTTTTACCCCTCAAAGCAAAGCAGTGTCATGCTGGGCGGTAGTTTTAGAGTTAGCACGTCAAAAAATGCTGTTTAGCTCATCGGCAGAGACAATTTCAGCAACAATTAAAAATGTCAGATTTCACCGCAACAAAGCAGCTTATCTCATCAAAGCAAGAGAGCTGTTTAGCGATAGCGGAAAGATAAAAATCAAAAGCCGACTGTCTGCTTTTAGCGATATTTACGAGCTTAGGGCTTGGCTGATAAAGAATGTTAAAGGAATTGGTTATAAAGAAGCGGGCCATTTTTTAAGAAATATCGGGCTTGGCAAAGATTTAGCGATACTTGACAGGCATATACTCAAAAACCTTGTGTTTTTTGGAGCCATAGACCAAATTCCCAAAAACCTTTCACCAAAAGAGTATGAAAAGATAGAAAAAAAGATGTTGGGTTTTGCCGCCGCGGCAAAAATCCCGATGTCCCATATGGATATGATTTTATGGTGCAAAGAAAGCGGAGGAATTTTTAAGTAGAGCAATGTTTAGACGATAGCCTTTGTTAATATCGATGATCTTTTTTGTATAATCGGCACAGCTTAACAACACCAACTATTCTTTGAGCAAAGGCGCTCATTAAAGACAAAATCTTTGATGAGCGTCTTTTTTTTACATATTACAGGTTCAAAAAAGTTCATATGAAACCTGATAAAAAGGAGAGAAAAATGAGTTACACAAAAGAACAAATTGTCCAGTTAGTTAAGGACAACGACGTAAAATTCATCAGATTGCAGTTTACCGACATAGTCGGAACATTGAAGAATGTCGCCGTAACAGCAAGCCAGATTGAAAAAGCACTTAGCAACAAATGTATGTTTGACGGCTCGTCAATTGAGGGTTTTGTCCGCATCGAAGAGAGCGATATGTATCTCTATCCCGACTTAGATACATTCACAATTTTCCCTTGGAGGCCCCAGGAAGGCAAAGTTGCAAGACTTATTTGCGACATTTATACCCCAGACGGAAAACCTTTTGAGGGCTGTCCGCGCAATGCTCTAAAGAAAGTTATCAAGAGTGCTGCGGATTTGGGATTTTCATTAAATGTTGGACCCGAGTGCGAATTTTTCTTGTTCTTGCTTGACGATAATGGCAACCCGACAACCATCACTCACGATGATGCGGGATATTTTGACTTAGCACCCGTCGATATGGGCGAAAATGCAAGAAGAGATATTTGTTTGACGCTTGAAAGTATGGGCTTTGAAATAGAAGCTTCTCACCATGAGGTAGCACAGGGTCAGCACGAAATCGATTTTAAGTATAGCGACGCGCTAAGAACTGCCGACAATATCAACACTTTCAAGATGGTTGTAAAAATCATTGCTAAAAAGCACGGCTTGCACGCCACATTTATGCCAAAGCCTATAGCGGGGATAAATGGGTCAGGTATGCACACCAATATGTCTTTGTTTGACATTAAAGCGGGCAAAAATGCTTTTGATGATCCAAATGGCGAATACGGTATTTCTGAAACTGCATTCCATTATATTGGCGGATTGATAAAGAATATGAGGTCAATTGCTGCCGTAACAAATCCGACTGTCAATTCCTATAAAAGGTTAGTGCCGGGATATGAGGCGCCTGTGTATATCGCATGGTCTCCTCGTAACCGCAGCCCGCTTATAAGAATTCCAGCAGCCAGAGGATCAAGCACAAGAACTGAACTCCGTTGCCCCGATCCTTCAGCAAATCCTTATTTGGCTTTAGCTGCATGTTTGTCGGCGGGTCTTGAAGGCATCAAAAACAAAATAAAGCCGCCGAAAGCTGTAGATCAGAATTTGTTCAAGATGTCTGCTGAGCAAAAGAAGGCGCTTGGAATAGGCGACTTGCCCGGAACTTTAAACGAAGCTCTGACAGAATTTCAAAACAGTGCTTTGATGAAAGCGACTTTTGGAACCCATGTTTTTGAACGTTATCTTGAGGCAAAATATAAGGAATGGAATTCTTATAAAGCCACAGTTCATCAGTGGGAGCTTGACCAGTATTTGTCATTGTATTGATTGATTTTTATCCGCCTCTCTTTGCAAAAAGCGGGGAGGGGCGGAAAAATTTTTTCAAGGAGAGAAAATGTCGAAAGGAAAAATTATCTTAGCAGCGTCTAAAGAAATGGCAGCCTCATTAAAAAAGAAAATTGAGCCGATAAGTTTTCTGTTGCTTGACTGGTCATTTTCAGGAAATGAAACGATAAGAAAAACAACAACGCTTTTTCCCGACTTAGTTATTAGCGATTACAGTTTGTCTGATATGACGGGCTTAGAACTTGCAAGATCAATAGAGGATCTGCGGATATGTCCCGTGATAATTCTTGCCTCACCAGAACAGACCGAATACATTAACGACCTCAAAACCTCCAGCCTTGATATTTTCTGCGTTTCAAAACCAATAAATCCAATTGTCTTAAACCACACAATATCGCTCGCCATAAAACTCACAAAAAGAATCCACGAATACGAGTATCAGATTAACAATCTCAAAAAGCAGCTTGACGACAGAAAAATTATCGAGAAAGCCAAAGGGATCCTTATGAAAAAGTTTAATCTGAGCGAAGAAGAGGCTTATAAAGAGATGAGATCAAAGTCTATGAACTCGTCAAAACCCATCGAAGAAATAGCAAAAACCATAATTGATATGTTCAAACTTTTCTCAAGTTAAATTCAAAAAAGCGGGGTGCATATGGTTTCCTTAAAAAATCAAACAATTCCAGTCGATGCCGAAAAGATAGTGTTCCCGGGCCGCAGTCTGTGCAGATGTGAAGATGGGATAGCTTTGTTTACCGAAGGTTTGCTTGCAGGGGAGAAAGCAAAAGTTTTGGTGATAAAAGATAAAAAAAGTTTCAGGGAAGGAATTGTTAAAGAAATAACTAAAAGCTCAGATGAAAGAATTGAACCTGCCTGCCCTCTGTTTGGCAAATGCGGAGGATGTTCTTTTCAAAACACAAGCTATGCAAATCAAGCAAAACTCAAATATGAATATGTCTCTGAAGTCCTGCAAAACGTAGGCACACCGATAAAACCACTTTTAGAAAGCCCGCAAATTTGGCGATACAGAAACAAAATGGAGTTTAGTTTCTTTGAAAATGAGGGCAAGGTTGATATTGGGCTGCACCGCAAAGGGAGTTTTGACAGGTATGTTTCGATAAATGACTGCCTGATAAGCGGGGAGCTTTTTTCAAAGGCAGTTAATGCGGTTAGAGATTATGCAAACCAAAAAGGGTTGAGTGCTTATAACAATAAAACCCATGAAGGATTTTTGAGGCATTTAGTTTTACGGCAAGCACAAAACAACAATCAGTTTCTTATAAACATATCCACCGCACCAAGTTTGCCCGCCTATGACGATGTTGAGGGGATAATGAACGGGCTTGCCGATTGCCTAAAAGGTTTTGCGGACGGCATTTGCTGGACAAAAAACGGCAAAAAAGGCGATGCGGTTTCTAATGACGACATTTCCATTCTTTACGGTAAAGACGAGATCAGAGAAAAATTAAATATCGATGGGAAAGATTATTTTTTCAAAATATCTCCCGCCTCTTTTTTTCAAACTAACTCCAAAGGAACCGAGCTTCTTTACAATAGTGCATTGACATTGCTATCACCTAAGCAAAGCGATGTCTTGCTTGATTTATATTGCGGCACCGGCACAATATCCATATCGATGTCGCCTAAAGTAAAAAAAGTTATCGGTGTTGAAATAAGCCATCAGGCAGTAGACGATGCAAATGGGAATGCTGCTATAAACTCAATTTCTAACATTGATTTTGTCAGTGCATCAGCCCAAGATTGGGTGAAAGGCTTCAAGGAAAAGTTTGATGATGTTGTCCTCGACCCGCCCCGAGCAGGCTTAACAAATGAGGTAATAAGGTTTTTATTAACAACCCTTCCCGCCCAAATTCTCTATATTTCATGCAATCCATCAACTCTCTCAAGGGACTTAATTTTGCTCAAAGATAGCTATGAAATAGAGACAATTATCCCAATCGATATGTTTCCTCAAACCTATCACATAGAAACCATCACCCTTTTAAAAATCCGCTAAAAACCTGTTTGGAAAGTTCTCTCTTTTTAAGTAGTATTCAAATTCAAAAAGCTGTTTGAGATAGTATATGAACAGCAAACAAAACAGCAAAAAGGAGGAAATTATGCCAGCTGAAATCAAGTATGAAATTATCAAGAAAATTGGTGTCCTTTCTGAAACAAAAAGTGGGTGGAGAAAGGAAGTTAATGTTATTAAGTGGTTTGGTAACAACAGGGAAAATGAACCAAAGTTTGATATTCGCGACTGGGCTCCCGACGGATTGAAAATGGGAAAAGGTATCACTCTAAACAAAAATGAGGCAGCTAAGCTTGCAGAAATGTTGATCAAAGCAAAAGAGGAACTTTAAGCCGCCGTGATAAATGCAAAACTAAAAAAGGGAGGAAGAATGAAAAAAAATTTATTAGTCTTGTTCTTGTTAGCATTTGCAGTGTCAGGGGTGTCAGAGGTTTTTGCGGCAGGTTTAGTTGAGGCAGCTACTGTAACGGAGCAGTTTCATTTGAGGGCAGATAAAACTCCGCTTGTCCGCAAAGCCATAGTTAAGGCGTGCGAAAAAAGAGGGTGGGTTGTGTCTAAAGAGACAGACAATGAAATTGAGGCAATTTTGCAAAAACGTAGCTATTCTTTGACTGTGAGCATAAGCTATAGCAATGACGGATATTCGATAGCTTATAAAGACAGCACGGGCTTAAAGTATGACCCTGAGAAAAATCGGATCCATTCAAGCTATGCAAGATGGCTAAAAAACCTCAACATAGACATAAATGCCGACATAAACCTTCTCAACGGTTAGCTTTGGATACATTTTGATGAAAAATTGTAAGGATTTTGATCTAAGTAAAAATATGATTCACCGTTCTCCGATGTTGATGGTCGACAAGATTTTAGAGGAGAGCGAGTTAAACGGAAAAACTTTTTTTAAGGTTACAGATGACTGTATTTTTCTTACTTTTGACGGTGTTCTACAAAGAGCGGCTATGATAGAAATAGCCGCTCAATCTTTTGCCGCAATTGACATCTTCCACAAGAGGCAAAAAAATCTTGAACCTAAAAAAGGTTTTGTTGTTAGCGTCCGAGACTTTAAGTTTTTTTGTGATGCAAAGATTGATGACGAGATTGTCTGCGAGCTTAAAAAAGTTGATGAGTTGGGTCTTATACACATTGCAGTTGCAAGGCTGATAGACAATAAAAACGGCAGGTTGTTTGCCGACGGAGAATTTAGAATTTATGAACTTCCTTAAAAAAACCCTTCTCTTTATTTCCTTCATATTTATCCCGCCTCTTTGTTTTTCCCAGGACTACAATCCAAGCAAGATAGCTGAGGTTGAAACGATAGAAAGCACTTTTAGGCAAGAGATCTCGTATACATTTTCCACTGCTCCTTTTGTCTGCGGCGGGAAAATGGTTTTTCAAAAACCCGACAAAATAAGATGGGAGTATTTGTATCCCGACACTGCTAAAAGCGGGTTCCTCTTTGAAAAAGACAAATTCATTTATTGGAAAACTAACGCTAAAGGCGAAAAAGCAATTGCGGATTTATCAAAGAGAAGGTTTGCAAAAAACATATTTTTTGCCATCAGCAGTTTCCTTAATATGGATATGCCCGCTTTAGAAACAATTTATGACATCGAGCTTCTAAACAATATGATGGTTTTTTATTCAAAACAAAAAGCTGGGAGGATAGAGAGGATTGAGGTTTATTTCAAGAAAGATATTCCTGCTGTTAGCCAAATAATTATTTTTCACAAAAACGGAGACAAAACAACCATTTCTTTTGATGATGTAAAAATTAACGAGGTCTTGCCGGAAAATGCTTTCAATATTTAACTTTCTATCAAAACATAAAAAGCTCTATCTGGGTTTTTTGTGTTTTGTTTTTTTTTGTTTGGTGTGGTCTTTTGCACAAATCAAATACAGCTCTGATGTTTCTCAAATACTGCCCTCCGTCTTAGATAGGGAAATGAAGTTGTTTCAAAACTCGCCTTTATCAAACAAACTATTTGTCGTAGTTGACGCTAAATCCTACCAAGATGCCCAAATATC
>JAITBH010000129.1 GCA_031283745.1 Candidatus Ectomicrobium neotermitis
CCTGATTTTGACGACCAAGAATCCACTGTCTATACCTATGGCGGAACAATTGATGGGACAATAGAGCTAAATGCCAACTATCAGCTCGCAAAAACGGACAAGATCATAAATTTAGACGCAGAAATGATGACGCTCAGTTCAACAAGCAAGCTCATCATCAAAACCTACGGCATAGGCAAAATCGATTATGTGCTGATAGATGGTTATGAGGAGGGCAGGTTTGGCTCAATAGATATACCGAGCAGTTCAAACTATAGAATTGTCTATGAAAAGGATCGCATCCGCTTTGTTTCATCTGCCCGCACCTACTTTTCTGCCCAGCCAAACACAGACAATCAGCAGATCATGGCTCAGATGCTTGACGATGTATCGTGGTTTTATGACGGTATGCCGCCAGAAATACATAAGCTCATCAGCAGCATAAATCAGCTTGACCCCAGCCAATGGCAGGAAATTTTTCAGCAAATGAGCGGGACTGTTTATGCCAATGTCATCAAAAGTCTGGCAAAAGATAAAAATTTCAATTATCTCTTTAGGCAGATGAGCCTTTATCAATGGGACAAACGCCCCGCTGCTTGGGTCAATGTCTACCATTCCGACAGGAAATATAAACATAATCTCGATTTTGCAGATGATTTCAATGTGTTTGGGCAGGGTGCAATAGCGGGTTATGACTTTTTCCAGATAGAAAACAGCCTCATTACTGGGGGTTACTTGGGTTATGGAGACTATTTTCTAAAGGAAGGGGACTATGCAGATGGGCGAATTTGGGACTTTGAGGCAGGTTTATATGCGATGAAAGCCCTTAAAATTTTTGAAGAGAATTTCAATGTGATGGCAAACTTTGCAGCCGGCAGGCAGAACTTGGAGATAAAAAGGGAAATTTCAGTTAATGATCTCTCCTACTCGCCCCACTCTTCCTTTTATACCAACACCCTAAAGGTAGCCTTCAAGAGCGAATATGTCAGAAAAGTCGCAGACAATATCCGCATAAAACCTTTTTTGGGCTTTGAGGAGGGCTTTGTTTCTTATGACAATATTAGGGAGACAGACTCAAAAGAAACAGAACTCTCGATAGATGAGGGGAACTATCTGCGGAGTGCTGTTTTTGCGGGTGTCGGCGCCGATGGTGAGTTTTGGGGGTTTGTAACTGATTTGGAAATTTATGGCGGGGTTTTAATATCGGGGCAAAAAGCTCGATTTAAGGGGAAACTGCTCAACTCCATTGAGAAGATAAAATCCCAAGAGATAAAGGGTGCAAAAGAAAATGTTTACGGCGGGGTTTCGGCAGGGGTGAGCTATCTGATCCTTGATAACTTGAGTGTAGGGTTGTCTGTAAATATCGAAACAGGGGAGCGGGCGGACACTTTTTGGCAATACTATGGCTTAAACGCCAAATATAAATTCGGCAAACGCCAATACCCCGATGTCGATTATGATTATCTAAAGGCTCGGCAGGCTTATGATAAGGGCAGATATATAGAGGCATCAGAGATATTAAATGAACTGGTTGCCGCATCCACTCAAAGCGAGGCCGGGGCAGCACTGCTTAGCGAGATAAAGGATATGATTTCTCAAGATGCCGATAGAAAATCTGAAATGGACTATCAAAATCATGCTTATGCAAAGGCCTACAATGCATATTTTGAGGGGGAATATGCCCGGGCAATTTTTGAGTGGAAAAAATACATTGAATTTGCTGGAGAGGGGCAGGATGTGGAGGAATATCTCGACAAAGTTACAAAGATATTAGAGATGCAAAGAGAAGAGAGCTTAACCCAAAACGTTGAGGCAATGTTAAATGAGGGTATAGCCCGCTATCAAGAAAAACGTTGGTATGACTGCATCAAAAAGATGGACGAGCTGCAAAAATATGTGATGGAAAACAAATTCAGCAAGTCTGAAAGTTACTTTGGCAAGGCTAAAAAGTATATCGACGAGTCGCTAAAAGAGCTTTCAAAGGGTATTGAGATCCCAAAATCCGCCGACCTCAAGCCCGCAGTAGACGAGCAGCCAATTGCCGCCAATATCGATGAGGAAGCAGCTCAAGAAAAGTATAACGAAGGGTTTGAACTGTATGCTCAGGGCAAATACCAAGAGGCTCAAAGGGCTTGGGAGCAGGTTTTGAGGATAAATCCCAACCACGCCAAGGCAAAAATTGCCCTTTTGCGTATGAAAGAAGAGGGGCAGCTTCAAAATTCCGACTAAGTTTAAGCACTGGGATGGGGGGCAGCGGTGGCTGCCCCCTTTTTGACATCAGGGAGGCGTTTAGGCTATAATTCGGCTCATATGAACACACTATATTCGGTCTTACAAATCATTCATTATGTCATTTGCATCACTTTGATCCTCATTGTTCTGTTGCAGGCAGGTAAAAGCGGCGGGATAGCGGGGATTTTTGGCGGAGGGGGGGCGGATCAGCTTTTTAGTGCACCCTCAGGCAAAGCTTTTATAAAGAAAGTTACTATAGTCGTAGCTTGTTGCTTTGTTTTGACATCTTTACTCCTCACAAAACTTTCCACCAAAATTATGGCATCAGTTGTTATCTAAAATGCCAGATTTACACGCTGGGGTGGCGGAATTGGCATACGCGCACGTTTGAGGGGCGTGTCCTTAACCGGATGCGGGTTCAAATCCCGCCCTCAGCATTAAAAAGAAGCAAATGCGGGTGTAGTTCAGTGGTAGAACGTCTCGTTGCCAACGAGAAGGTCGTGGGTTCAAGTCCCATCGCCCGCTTATACTCAAAAGACATACACACAAATAAACAAAAAACTCCGTTGACTTTCGACGGAGTTTTTTTTTGCCTCACAGACGCAAACCAGTCAACACCAATATGTCGGCAGATATTTGCATAACAATAAAAAAGCCCCGTCTTCACTGTGGAAGATGGGGCTTTTTGTTTGTCTGTTTGTTTGCTTATCTGCTTGTCTGACTGTTTGAACGTTTTGCGTTTGGCGAGGGTTATAAGTTAAAGCCGAAAAACTTCACTGCATTGTCATAGCATATGCCGTTTATTATTTTTCCGAGCAAAACCTTATCGTTTGGATATTCTCCGTTTTCAACCCAGTTGCCAATTAAATCGCAAAGTATTCGTCTGAAATACTCATGTCTTGGATAAGACACGAAGCTGCGGGAATCAGTCAACATTCCGACAAAGTTTGCAAGCATAGTTCCGTTTGCCATAGCGATCAACTGTTTGATCATTCCGGTTTTGTGATCGTTAAACCACCAAGCCGAACCCTGCTGCACCCTGTTTAATATGGAACTTTCCTGAAAGCAGCCGGCAATGGAATTTATGGCATCGTCATCGATAGGGTTTAAGCTATAGATTATTGTCTTTGGCAAATGACCTTTTTCCTCAAGAGCGTTCAAGAGTTTTGCAATATCATCGGTAGACCCTCCATCGCTTATACAGTCATAACCTGTATTAGGTCCCAAATTCTCTAAAGCCCTCTTATTGTTGTCCCTTCTGCAAGATCCGTGCAATTCCATAACCCAGCCAAGCTCATAGTATTCTTTGGCACAGAAAAGTAAAAACGCAGTTTTGTATTTTAGGGCATCCTCTTTTGATATGGCTTTGCCTTGTAATTTTGTGGCAAAAATTTTGTCAGTCTCGCTCTCATCTGCGGGCGGACAAAAAACAAAATCTAATCCGTGATCGCAGGCTTTTGCACCCATTTCATCAAAGAATTTCATCCTAAGTTTTAACGCTGCTTTCATCTCTGCAAAGTTTGAAATTTGAACTCCGCTTGTTTTGGAAAGCTCTTTTAAATAATCCACAAAATCAGAACTTTCTATGCTCATCGCTTTGTCAGGCCGCCAAGCAGGCAGAACTTGAACATCAAAAGTTTTGTCCTCTCTGATATAGCTATGCCACTTCAAAGAACTTGCAGGGTCGTCGGTGGTGCAGATCAGCCTAACTTTCGACTGTTTGATTATTTCTTTAGGGGT
>JAITBH010000153.1 GCA_031283745.1 Candidatus Ectomicrobium neotermitis
ACAAATGTCCTCATCTTTGTAACCCCAAAAATTTTAGAGGAAAGCCGATGAAAAACAATAAAGGGCAGACTTTGATCGAATTCATTCTTATTTTTGCCGTTTTGCTGGCTGCATCGGCTGGGGTGGTGAGCATGTATAAATCGGTGTGGAAAAAGAAATACACGAAAATGTCCATGTCGTCTAATATCCTTTATGTTTCGGTTACAGGGGGGTATGTGAAATGAAAAACAATCGGGGGCAGGCTATGATTGAGGCAGTTGTAACGATAGTTTTTATCACCATCATTATGTTTTCGTTCCTACAGATCTGCATAATCGTAGTTGACGATATGACTGCAAATGAGGCGGCTTTTGTAGCTATGCGTTCTGCGGCTGTTACCCCGTCTCAAAGCAGGTCTAAAGAGGCAAAAAGCCGAGCCGAGAACTATCTGATGCTCTTTTACCCCTTCTCCGCTATCGATTCGGCGGGAATTGTCTCAAACTTTGCGTTTTCAGATAAAAATGAGGTCGAAAAGTATTTTGCGGCTGATAATAATGGGGAAACTTTAGAGGACAGCGCTAAGGATTCTAAAGATGCCGTAACACTGTGGAATGGCGAGAAAAAGACTAAGGATTATTCGGGCAGTTATATAACAAAGCAAACGGTCAAGATTTACTATTTCACAAGGACAATGTTTGGCTCTTTGACTGCCCCCAAAAACTCAAAAAAGCACTTTTTTGAATCGGGGCGGAGGAGATACCAAAGTGCCCGAAACAGAATGTTCCCCTCTCCAGACGAGAAGTTTTACTATAAGGCCTACCCAAACGGGGAGAGGTTTAAGGACTATTCATTGTTAGATTAAATTTCCAAAGAGGAGAAAATGAAAAACAATAAAGGTCAGTCCCTCTACTATTTTTTAATTCTCACAGTGGTTTTAGTGCTTAGCTGGGCGATGATGTTAAATATCGCAAAGCTCGTAAGGGATAGAATGATAATGCAAAACGAAGCAGACAATATAGCCCTATCCATTTCTGTCCACAAAGCCCGCGCCATGAACTTTGCCGCCGCCTGCAACTATCTCATCGGTTCGCTTTTAGCACTGGGGACAAAGCCCGAATTTGTTCAATTTCCCACCTATACCACAAATGCTGTCGCAGCTTTCCCCTTCGGCGATTACAGGAAAAACACCAAAAACAAGGCGCTTTCTGACGATGTTGCAATTCTTAAAAAGGCTATTGAGTCGCTGCAGAAAGCTCAAGAGGCTGCACTCATTGCTCATTTGGCATATCAAAATGCCCTTTTGGCAGACCACGCACTAAATTCGGAGTATAAATTGGTCATTTATCCAACCGCTTTAGCCACAAAAAGCAATGCCGAGAAGTATTTCGGCTTAAAAAGAAACTCTAAGGGAATAACCTATCTCAAAACTGTCAACACGGATCAAAGACCTCTTCCGCATATCGTTTACAATCCGTTTCCGTTAGGCGATATTCTTGAGGAGATAAACGGCGGGCTGTTAAAGCTCTTAGAAAATGTCGGCATGGATCCCGATTCAATAATTATGAAGGCATTTGGGCTGTCCTCATCGGCACTCAAGCAGCAGGTTTATGAAAAAGCGGAATATTCTTGGTATGTGGCGGATAAAAATTTTGGTCAACAGAAAGTTCAGGTGGCTTTGGTAAAAATGTCTGATGAAAAAAACAAGCCGCTGTTTGCAAAGTGGTTAGATATTGACTACCCGTCTATGGCTGTGTTTTCGGCATCGGGCATATACAATGCCGACGGCCCGATGTTTCCAACAGAGGAAAGCGATTTGATTGGTATGAGCGATATGGAAGGACTTTTGTATGCAGCTCTGGCTGCCCAGATGGGAATTTTTATAGCCAATTTAGCATCAGAAGATCCTACTCCCTACAAAATTTTGACCATCGCCTTGTCGGCATATTTATTGGCTCGAACTGCTTTGAGGGCGATAAATGTTAAAAATGATCCCAAAACTTCTCCGATAAATGCTTACAACGATGCCAAGTTTGGCGGCTGGGGCGCACATTTGATACCATACAAATCGTCGACGGAGAGCAATGCAGAGACCCCTCAAAACCCCTCTTTTGCATAAAAAAATAATGCACAAGAGCTTAAAATGGAGGCAGTATGAAAAAAACAAAAGGAATAATTTTAGCTGGAGGAAAAGCCACCCGGCTCTACCCAATAACGAAAGTCGTCAGCAAGCAACTTTTACCTGTCTATAACAAACCGATGATCTATTATCCCCTCTCCATTTTAATGTTAGCTGACATCAGAGACATCTTGATCATCTCAAACTCAGAAACCCTACCGCTGCTTAAATCTTTGCTCGGCAATGGAAAAAAACTCGGCATAAAAATCGAATACGCCCTTCAAGAACACCCAAATGGGTTAGCCGAGGCGTTTATCATAGGCGAAAATTTTATCGGCGGAGACAATGCTGCACTAATTCTGGGGGACAATATCCTTTATGGGCAGGGGCTTTCCGACATATTAAAGAGAGCAGTTTGCAGGCAAAACGGCGCTACGGTGTTTGGTTATTATGTTCGCGACCCGCAAAGATACGGGATTGTGGAGTTTGATCAAAACAATAAGGCAATTTCTATAGTTGAAAAGCCCCAAAACCCCAAGTCCAATTGGGCAGTTATCGGGCTATACTTTTATGACAATGAGGTTTCAAAGGTCGCAAAAACGATAAAACCTTCTCAGCGGGGCGAGCTTGAAATAACAGACCTCAATGCTGTATACCTTAAAGAAGGCAAGCTCAATGTGGAATTGTTGGGCCGCGGATATACTTGGCTTGATGCGGGGACTTATGAGTCGCTGCTTGATTCGTCGATGTTTATAAAAACTATCGAAGAAAGGCAGGGGATAATGATAGCCTGCTTAGAAGAGATTGCATTTAATAGAGGCTGCATTTCAAAAGAGGAGTTGCTCAGCTTGAGCAAAGAGCTGAGCGGGACTTACCGCGATTATTTGCTTGCCTTAATAAAATAAACCCGTTTTGACGGTAAGGAGAACACAATGAAACTATTTGTAACTGGAGGCGCAGGCTTTATAGGGTCAAATTTTATCCGCTATATGATGGAAAAATATCCCGCTTACAAAATAATCAACTATGACAAACTCACCTATGCTGGAAACCCCGACAACTTAATAGACATCGCTAAAAAACCCCGTTATCAGTTCGTCAAAGGAGACATTTGCGATTTCAAAAAGGTCTCTCAATATATGAAAGGGGCTGACGCAGTGATAAATTTTGCAGCAGAAACCCATGTTGACCGCTCCATTCTAAATGCAGGGCAATTCATAAAAACCTCTCTAAACGGGACTTTTGCACTGCTTGAGGCGGCACGGTTCCACAAGGTAAAAAGGTTTGTCCAGATTTCCACCGACGAGGTTTATGGAAGCATTCTAAAAGGCTCTTTTACAGAAAACTCGCCCATAACGCCCAATAGCCCCTACTCATCAGCAAAAGCGGGGGCAGACTTATTGGTCAAATCTTATTGGACAACCTATGCTTTCCCCATTGTCATCACAAGATGTTCAAACAATTACGGCCCCTATCAATACCCCGAAAAAGTTATACCTTTGTTTGTTACAAATGCTTTAGACAACTTGGAGATACCTCTTTACGGCGACGGGAAAAATGTGCGGGATTGGCTTTATGTTTTAGATCATTGCAGGGGCATAGACATTGCACTTAATAAAGGAAAGAACGGGGAGGTTTACAATATCGGCGGCGGGCAGGAACTCACCAATGTTGAACTCACAAAAACCATATTGAAACTTCTTGGAAAACCTTTTTCCTTAGTCAAAAAGGTGCAGGACAGACCGGGCCACGATAGACGCTATTCAATAGATTATTCAAAAATTGCCAAGCTGGGATACAAACCTTTATATACATTTGAGACGGCTCTAAAAGAGACAGTTGATTGGTATGTAAACAATCAGAAACTTTGGCGAAAACTTAAAAACAAAGATTTCAAGAAGTATTACGCAAAGCAGTATAAAAAGTCATAGATCTCATCGTAGGAGTCGACAAAACCCCGCCCTTTAGGTTTGCGGGTTGTCCGACCCGCAGGCTTAAAAAGTAGTTCGACCTCGCTTGCCCCTAAATCTCATGTTAACCTCAAACAGGGATTTAGGGGAAATACCCCCCACCGACACACGTAACATACTCAAACACAGCACAGCACAAACAGATCATCACGTTTTTGGCTTTGAAATATCGAAACATCGGAGGAATCCAATGCTTTTTAAGAATTTCAACAACAATGACGGGCAGTCTTTGACCGAAGCAGCCTTAATTATGCCTTTAGTAAGCTTTTTCCTGTTTACGGTGATATGGTTTGGGCAAATTATGCTCACTTGGCAGCAGCTTGTCGGTGCGGCAAGATACGGAACCGACCTCATTTCATACACTCCTTTTAGCAAAATCTATATTGAGCAAGACATTGTCAACTATTTATGCGACAAAAAAACCATTGGACGCACTCTAAATGAAGACAAGCTCAAGGTTGTCGTCAAAATCTACGATGTAAAAAAGATGGACTTTACCCTCTCGCTTGACAATATAAGCAACCTCAACCCCCTCGACTTTATCAGCAATATAGGAGCCCTAAACCCTTTTACGGAGGACAAATCTTATGTCGAGATTGTTTACTCTTACGATATGCCTTTTGTTTTTAAGCTGATGGGCAAAGAAAGCATAGACATAAAAGC
>JAITBH010000014.1 GCA_031283745.1 Candidatus Ectomicrobium neotermitis
GAGGCCCGTCTGAAAACGCTTCCTCTGGTTTTGGGTGAACCTCGATAATCAAAGCGTCAGCCCCGGCCGCAACAGAAGCTTTTGCCATCGTGGCAACATAATCTCTAACTACTGTCCCGTGTGAGGGATCTAAAACTATTGGCAAGTGGGTCAACTTCTTTAAGACAGGCACAGAGTTTAGGTCAAGGGTAAAACGGGTTGATGTCTCAAAAGTTCTTATGCCTCTTTCACAAAGCAAAACATTGTAGTTGCCTTGAGCAAGAATATATTCCGCCGAAAGCAAAAACTCTTTTATCGTGGTGGCCATGCCTCTTTTTAATAAAACGGGTTTGTTCTGCTTGCCCGCAGCTTTTAGGAGGTCATAGTTTTGAATGTTCCTTGCCCCAATCTGAATGATGTCGCAGTATTTTGAAAGCAAAGGAACTTGCTCGACTGTCATAGCCTCGCTGATTGTGGGCATATGATATTTCTCGCCGACAGTTTTCATAATCTTTAATCCCTTTTCGCCAAGCCCCTGAAAAGTATACGGGGAACTTCTCGGCTTAAAAGCACCGCCTCTTAGAATAGTAGCCCCAGATTCTTTGGTGAATTTGGCTATCGTTGCGACAATTTCTTTGCTTTCTATAGCACAAGGCCCTGCCATCACATGAATTTTCTTTCCGCCAATTTCCACATTTCTTGAAATTTTGATGACTGTATTTGCCTTATGGAACTCTCTTGAGGCAAGTTTATAGGCTTTCTGTATCTCGCTTACATGCTCAACAGCTTCCATAGCCTCAAAAATGTCTTTATATTTTTCGGCATATTCGCCTATCATACCGATGATTGTTACATCCTTCCCTTTTGAAATATGAGGCTTATACCCCAACTTCTTTATTCGCTCGATAACTAAATCGAGTTCGCCTTTTGATATGCCCTTCTTTAGTGTGATGATCATTTATTTAGCACCTCTTTTATTTTGTCTATGAACATTTTGTTTTCATCGTGCAAGCCTATCGTTAATCTTATCCAATCGGGCAGCTCGTATTCGTCCATTGCTCTAACGATGACACCCTTCTTTAGCAAAGCTACAAACAAATCTTTCCCTTTTAATGGAGACGACTTGATAAGGATGAAGTTTGCTGCACTCTTTACATAGTCCATTGCGAGTTTTTTCAACTCTTTTTCTAAAAATTCCTTCTCTTTTCTTATCAAAGACTGCCCTTTCTTGATTTGAGCAGAGTCTGAAAGACTTGCAACTGCCGCAGCTTGAGCCAAAGAGTTGACATTAAATGGAGGTCTTATCCTTTCAATATAGTCAACGATGTCTTTGTGGGCAAAACCATATCCCACCCGCAAGCCCGCAAGCCCGTAAATTTTTGAAAAAGTCCTCAAAATTATCAGATTTTCGTTCTTTTTAAGGTATTCCAAGCTATCAGGATAATCTTTCTGGAGTTTTCCATACTCAAAATATGCCTCGTCAATTATGATCAAAGGCTTCTGCCCGTTTATGGTGGGTTTTATGGAGGCGAGGAAAGAGGAAAGGGCAGCTTTTGAATTGTATGTGCCTGTGGGGTTATTGGGATTTGTAATAAAGATAGCTTTTGTGTTTGCCGAACATGCTTTAGCCATTGCAGGTAGATCTTGAATAAAACCCTCTCTCATCGGAATGATTACAGGCTTTGAGTTCATCAGCCGAGCAGCCATCTCGTAGCGGACAAAAGAATGTTGGGAGATAATAATCTCATCGGAGGGATTAAAAAACAGCCGAGCAACGAGTTCAATTATCTCATCGCCGCCCGCTGCGGTAAAAATGTTGTTTTCGGGGAGTTTATGTTTGCTTGATAAAGCATGCTTTAGGGTATAGGAATTTGAATCAGGATAGAAAAACGCCTTTGCGGCATTGTCTTTGATAGCTTTGACGGCTTTTTTTGAGGGGCCGATGGGGTTTTCATTAGATGCCAACTTGACGATTTTCTTTAGTTTCAGCTCTCTTTTTATGGTTTCAATAGGTTTTCCTGCAACATAAGGCTCAAAACCCTGACAGTTTTTGCGTATAAGCTTTGCAATATCCATTTTTTCTCCTTTTGACCTAACCCTGCTAAGCTTTTGTATAAGACCCTAAGACTTTCACAAAAGCACAGAGCTGATTTAATTCCTCTATAGTTGTTTTTACTTTCTTGTCAGCAACATGTCCTTCAATGTCGACAAAGAACATATATTCCCAGACTTTCTTTTTTGTAGGGCGAGATTCAATTTTTGTCATATTGACTTTATTTTTGTCAAAAACCCCCATGATGTCGTGCAAAGCACCTACCCTATCCTTTATCATAAAAACCAAACTCGTTTTATCGTTACCTGTGGGATTTGTTTTCTTGGTTCCAACCACAAAAAAGCGAGTGAAATTCTGTTTTCCGTCTTGTATGGCTGAAGCTAAAACATAGAGCCTGTATATTTTTGCCGCAGCCTCAGAGGCAATTGCACCCGCATAACTTTCTTTTGCCGCTTTTTTTGCTGCCTCAGCTGTGGAGGCAGCGGGGATAAGATCAACATCGGGATAGTTTTTATTGAGCCAATTCCTGCACTGTGCAAGCCCTTGAGGGTGGGAATAAATTCTCAAAATCTGATTTTTGGCATCTTTGACAAGGAGGGATTGGTCTATTCTTAAAAGAATTTCACCGCAGACAGTTAAATTCATATCTACAAGCAGGTCTAAAGTTACATTTACTGACCCTTCATTTGAGTTTTCAACAGGAACCACGCCAAACTCCGCCCTGCCGCTATCAATTTCCTCCAAAACACTTTTAACATCGATGCAAGGGATAAACAGACCGGATGAGCCGAATTTCTTTAATGCCGCCTGATGAGTCCAAGTCGCCCAAGGTCCCAGAAAGGCTATTTTTGTGGTGTTTTGGATATTTCTGCAAGCACTGATTATCTCGGTATAGATTGCCGACAAATCCTCAGTCTTTAACACCTTCTTTCCACCAGACATTTTGCTCAAGATCTCTCTTTCACGCAGAGGATTGTAAACATCCTCGCCTTTTGAGGCTTTTTGCTTTCCAATTTCTTTAGCAATAGCACCTCTTTGGTGAAGAAGCTTAACGATGTTTTTGTCGATAGCGTCTATTTTCTTTCTGTTTTGATTGATGGTTGACATTTTTTCTCCATTTGGCCGCTGATGCGGCTCGGTTTTCATTTATGAGATAGTGTTTTTAGAAAAAATAAAAACTCCGGGACTAGGATTCGAACCTAGACTGAGGGATCCAAAATCCCTTGTGCTACCATTACACAATCCCGGAATTAAATTTTGCATTAGGACGGAGAAAAAAAGTCAAAGAAGGTTGTTTGCTGCGGATTTTTTACTTATCGAGGAGGTAAGCCAGATTTTCCACGGAAAGTTTTTAAGGTTGGACTTTACATATTCAAGATGTGCCTGCGAATCTGCGATACCAAAAACCGTTGCTCCCGACCCTGACATCAAGCTTGCGCAACCTAATTGCGACAAAATTGTCTTCATTCTTAGTATCTCCGGATAGTAAGGAAAAACAAATTCTTCAAGCCTGTTAAAAAGAACATCAAACCCACTGTTTTTGTTGAATTTTCCGTCTGAAATCAACGCCGCAATCTTATGAATTACCCCCCCCTTTGTCAATGGAAATTTTAGCCGCCTAAAGACGGAATGCGTCGGAATTTCGATATTTGGATTGAGAAGAATTATGTGCTGTTTTTTGAGGTTTTTGAGAGGGAAAACGATGTCTCCGATGCCCTCACACAAGGCTGTAGAACCAGTCAAAAAAAATGGGACATCAGCCCCTAAAGTTGTGGCAATTTTGAGACATTTTTGTCGGGTTATTTTTGAGTCTTTGATGTCAAAAAGTTTGACGAAAGATTTTATCGTTTCGGCAGCATCTGAAGACCCTCCGCCAAGCCCTGCGCCCGCTGGGATATTCTTTTTTAACGATATTTTTAAGCCCTCTTTTATGCCGAAAGTATCCTTTAGTAACCGTGCTGCTTTGTAAACGATATTTTTTTCACCAGATGGAACGGTCGGGGCGTTTTTGCAGCAAAAAACTATCTCGTCAGTGTTTATATTTTCTATTTCTAACTCATCATAAATAGCGATAGTCTGCATTATGGTTTGGATATTGTGATAGCCGTCTTCCCTTTTGCTTGTAACCTCAAGGAAGAGGTTGATTTTTGCATAGGCTTTAGCGGAAATTTTTTTCATTTTTTAGTTT
>JAITBH010000080.1 GCA_031283745.1 Candidatus Ectomicrobium neotermitis
ACGCGGCGTCGCTGGATCAGGGTTTCCCCCATTGTCCAAAATTCCCCACTGCTGCCTCCCGTAGGAGTCTGGACCGTGTCTCAGTTCCAGTGTGTCCGTTCACCCTTTCAGGCCGGATATCCGTCATAGCCTTGGTAGTCCGTTACACTACCAACAAGCTGATAGACCACAGGACCATATCAAAATGTATTGCTACTTTAACCTCTGTCCGATGCCGAACTGGGGTCTTATGCGGTATTGACTCCGATTTCTCGGAGATATTCCCCGTTTTGATGAAGGTTTCCTATGTGTTACTCACCCGTTTGCCGCTAGATTTTGCGATACTCTGCAAAACCCCGCTCAACTTGCATGTGTTAGGCACGCCGCCAGCGTTCACTCTGAGCCAGGATCAAACTCTCCATAAAAATTATAGAGACTTCTTTTCTTTTAAGCTCAATTACTTCAATTCACATCAATTGAATATTATGTTTTACAAGGCGCTTATTTGCTCATTACTTAGTTTTCAAAGATCCCAAAACGATAAAATTCCATACAAGAAACTATCGCTTTATTATTTTTAGACAAAAAATCACCTATTGACATTCAACAGTTTATCGCATTATTGTCAACGTTTTTGTTTATTAAACACTACTTCCTATTCTTTGTCAAGCATTTGTTACGATTTATTCTCTATTTCTTGTTATTTACCCCTCCCGCTCTTTCCTCAACTGCTGTAAAAACTCGTCGTTTGGGTCAGATCCTTTCATTTCCATTCTTTTTAGCTCGTGCTTACGTTTATCTTTTTTCGGAATAACCGTTCTGCATTCTTCTCTTGTTATCCAGTCAACTCGCTTTCTGTTCTTTATTCCTGACAAGGCATTATTCGTCAAGAAATTAAAAAACTTTGCAGCATTCTTCTCTCCAAATCTTCTTTTCACCGCTGTTGCAATTTCAAACACCATCAGAGCTTCCGACTTAAAAAGTTCGTTTGACATGATATACTCCTTTTCTGCAAGATTAGAAGGCAATCACAATCATCGTGCGGTTAAAATAACATAACTTAATAAGGCTGTCAACAAGCAAAGAGAGTAAAACGAAGTTTTTCTGTCAGAAAGCTCTGTTTTTTCAACAAAATACGGGTAAACGGAAAATTTTAGTCTACTGCCACTATTATGAAATTTATAAAGAACAGCAAGGCGACTGCTATCAAAATAGGATGAACTTCTTTAAGTTTGCCTCTAAATGCTTTCACTATGCAGTGGAAAATAAAGCCTGCTGCAATTCCGTAGCTGATGCTGTATGCAAAAGTCATCACTGCCACAGTCAAAAATGCTGGAATTGCCTCTTCAAGATCTTCCCAGTTTATTCTTAAAACTGATTTCATCATCAAAACACCGACGATTATCAAGGCAGGGGCGGTTGCTTGGGATGGAACTATCCCAAAAAGTCCCGCAAAAGGGAGACAAATCAAGAACAACCCCGCTACCACTACGCTTGTCAGACCTGTTCTTCCCCCCGAACTTATGCCCGCTGCACTTTCAACATATGTTGTAACGGTGCTTGTCCCCAGCAGTCCGCTAACTGACGACGCAATTCCGTCGCAAAGCAGTGCTTTTTCAAATTTTGAGCCTAATTTCGCACCTCCAGCTTTGTTTTCCAGTGCGGCGGTGTCGGCGGCATCAAAAATCCCGCTAACTCTCCCGGTGCCGATAAATGTTCCTATTGCGTCAAAAGTTGCTGATAAAAACACTGCCAAAATAGCTGTGATTGTCAAAATTATCCTGCTCGTGTTGCCAAAAATGGAGCCAAATCCTTCATGGGTGAAGGCGGCAAACGCAACATCTTTTATTGCGGCGGCAGATCCCAAGTTGAAAACTTCGATTTTCGACACATCTACTATCCCCAAAGGTATACCTATTAGAGTTGTCAAAACAATTCCGATAAAAATTCCACCTTTAACCCTGCAAACCATCAAAATGATCGTTAAGGTAAGCCCGATTAAGCCCAAAAGTGAGCCAACATCATCAAATGTTGCCAGAGCAGGAACTACCCCCGCACCGTTTGGCGAATTCCCTAACCCTACCAAAAAGTTCAAAAACCCCGCATTTTTCATACCTATATAAGCGATAAAAAGCCCGATTCCTGTCCCTATAGCGGCTTTGAGGAAATCAGGGATGGCAAATATTATGTTCCTTCTAAACTTCGTCAAAGTGATAATAATGATAAGCGTCCCGCTGATAAAATCTATAACAAGAGCCTGTTTCCATGTAAAACCCATCTGCAGGCATAAGGTAAAGGCAAAAAAAGCATTCAAACCCATACCCGGTGCGAGTGCAAAGGGGACATTGGCGTATAACCCCATAAGCAAAGTTGCCAATGCAGAAGCTATCAATGTTGCGGCAAAAATTCCTTCCCATGGCATCCCAGTGGTGGAAAGAACATTTGGGTTGACGAAAATAATGTAAGCCATCGTGAAAAATGTTGTCAAACCTGCGACTACTTCAATTCCTACCGTTGTTTTGTGATCTTTCAACTTAAACAAACTCATACTCCCTCCATTTTTTTATGCTTCGGCGATTGCCGTTTATTCAGCTGTTGCTGATTTTGTTGTTTTTGCAAATACGCAAAAATTTCAAATTTCTTTTTAATTTTATTTTCTCCATCACATTATCCCACTCAACAGGATTTCCAAGCCAGAAATCTTCATTTATCGTCTTATCGCCGCCCAAAGGGTGAACATCGTAAAACTCAAACTCTATCAACTTCAACCTATCGGAAAGCTTTTCACTATAATATTTGTGGGGGGGGGGGGCAGAGAAATCTTTCGTTCTATCGTGTCTGATATTTATATAAGTGATCTTGCCCTGATACATCTTTCCCATCTCGTTTAAGAAGTTCTTAATCAGGCTAACATCCTCATTTCTGTTTGACAAAAAGCATATATCATCAGCTTTCAGCAACAACTTGTTTACTTTCTCAAACCTGTTTTTCATTTTCTCTCTAAATGGCTGTCCATTATTGTTTCCTACATCACTGTAGTGAATCGAGGTAATTTGGTTTCGGGTATCAACAAAGTAGCCTTTGAGTTTTCTCTCCTCAGCTTGCTTGCTGTCTTGCACAAAATCAACAAAAAAATCAGCAAATCTCGTTTTGTATAAATGAACAGCTGTCTCCAGCGAATACCTCATCATCCAGTCAAGCGGAGCAGCACAAAACCTTAAACTGTGCTTTTTTAGGTAAAACCCGCTTCGGCAAGCTGGGCCGACGCTGAGAATGATGTCAAAAGCTAAGCCCTGCAGCCTCACCTGCCTGCGATGTTTCAAAAAATCGATATATTTCCTGAAAAACCCCGCTATTCCGTAAGTCAAAACTGCCTCAACAAGTTGTTTCATATACCTCGCCTGTATATTTTCAAAATTTCTTCTATCGCCGCGGCTGGTTTTAAGAGTTTTGTTGCCTCTTTTGGGTCTTTTCGCCGTTTAAATTCAACTACTCCCTGTGCCAAGCCCTTCTCTCCGACTGTTATTCTATAAGGTATGCCTATCAAATCAGCGTCCTTAAACTTCACTCCAGCCCTCTCGTCCCTGTCATCTATCAAAACATCCAACCCGCCTGCGGTTAAAGTGGAATAAATTTCATCCACAGCCTGCTTGGTTTTTCCCTCTGCATAGTTTATCGGTATTATCTCAACCTCAAAAGGTGCTACATTGTCTGTCCAAACTATGCCGTTTTCATCGGAGGATTGCTCGATTATTGCCGCCAAAATTCTTGAAACTCCTATTCCATAGCAGCCCATCGGGGATAAAATTTCCTTGCCCTCTGCATTTAGGTATGCGGCTTTCATGGGGTTTGAGTATTTTGTTCCCAGTTTGAAGGTATGCCCTATCTCTATACCCCGACAAAAGTTCAGTTTTTCCTTTTTGCAAACAGGACAAATGTCTCCGTTTTGAGCTTTTCTTATGTCTGCGGCTTGGTCTGCCTTATAATCCCTGCCGTAATTTAAATTTTTCAAGTGAAAATCGGTCTTATTTGCCCCAGCGGCGGCATTTGAAATAGACAAAACGGACAAATCAGCGATGATTTTTGCTCCTTTTAATCCCACCGGACCGGCAAACCCCACATCAGCCCCTGTAACTTCCCTCACAGTTTCCTCATTGGCCAAAGATATATTGTCAGCCCCCAATAGTTTTTGGAGTTTCAGTTCATTTATTTCATGGTTACCGCTCACCAAAGCTGCCACAGGAACCCCGTCGGCAACATAAATGATGGTTTTGATGAGATTTTTTTGGCTGACTTTTAAGAAATTTGCGACCTCAGCCGCCGTTTTCATATGCGGCGTGTTTATTTCTTCAAGTTTTAGCGGTGTTTGGGCAGGATTTTCTATAGGCAGGCAGGCTACTTTTTGACTATTTGCACCATATCCGCAGGTGCAACAAGCTATTTCCTCCTCTCCAGTATCAGCCAAAACCATAAATTCGTGTGAAAAAGAACCTCCGATGGCACCTGAATCTGCCTCAACAGCTCGAAAATCAAAACCGCACCGCTGGCAAATTCTCTTGTAAGCCTCAAAAATGACAGTGTAATACTTCTCCAAGTCTGCCTCATCAGTATGAAAAGAGTATCCATCGCTCATCAAAAACTCCCTTGCCCTCATCACCCCAAAGCGAGGTCTGATTTCGTCGCGAAATTTCTGGGTAAATTGATGAAACATCACAGGGAGCTGCCGATATGAGCGAATTTCCCGGCGAGCCAAGTCTGTTATCGCCTCCTCATGCGTCGGACCTAAGCAAAACTCGGCATTTTTCCTATCTTTAAGCCTAAAAAGTTCCTTTCCGTAGACATTCCACCTGCCAGTCTCCTCCCAAAGTTCTTTTGGCAACATCAAAGGCATAATCACTTCCTGCCCGCCCGCTGCGTTTAATTCCTCTCGGACAATATTTTCAACTTTTTTGAGAACTTTCACCCCCAAAGGCAAGTATTCATAAAGACCCGATGCGAGCTTTCTTATCATTCCAGCCCTGATCATCAACTTTGCCGATACTATATCAGCGTCAGCAGGGGCTTCTTTTAAGGTGGGTATAAACATTTTTGAATAAAGCATTTTTTCTCCTATGATTTTGTGCCGTTTTATTTTGGTTTTTTGAGGGCTTAACAATAAAAAAAAGCCGCTCGATGCGCCTTCGGGCGGCTGACTGTTTATTCTAAAGATTTTTGCTGTTTTGGAGCTGTTTTCACTCTCAACTGTGAGGCTGGCGATTATAGACATATCTCCTATCAGTGTCAAGAAATCAAAAAAAGGCTCAAAAATGGGCTTTTTGGGGGCAAAAACCCAAGTTTTGGTTAATTTTTCAGGTAGATCTTTGGGAAAACATTGTCTTGCCCCAAAATACCAGCTTTATCGAGGCTTTTTTTGAATTTCGCCATCTCCTTAAAGCCCTCATCGCCTACCATTTCTCTAAGAAAAGCGTGCCTCAGCTTGCCGATTCCATGCTCGGCGGAGGCGGTCCCCCCCATTTCGACCACTTTTTTGATGATCTTTTCGTAAATTTTGACTATCTGCTTATACTCATCTGGGTTTGAGGCGATAATGTTTGCATGCAGATGATTTTCCCCGATATGCCCAAAAATCAGGTTTGCGGCATTAGTTTTCCCAAATTCTTCTCGGCAAAGCTTAATAATTTCCTGCAGCCCCCACTCAGGCACAGCAAAATCCGTCCCTATCTTTGGAATTCTGTTTTTGTGGACAATTTCGTTGACCCTTTGCGGTATGCTATGCCTAAACATTCTAATTTTTTCGATTTCCTCATATTCTGTGCCAAACCAAGCATGCTCGCTGTCCCCTTTATTGCGTTCAATAAGTTTTATCCAGCTATTTCCTATCTCATCAGCCTCGGCCTGATCGTAAAATTCCTGCTCAATCATCACCGCACCCTGCGTATTTGCGGGCAGGGGAGGGCAAATATCTCTGACCAAATCGATGGTATTTTTGTCAAAAAACTCGATAGACATAGGTGTGATGTTCTTTTTTACATCTCTAACGAACGCAAAAAGGTCGTTTTCGTCATAAAAAAAGATTATGGCGGCACAAGAACCGTAGAAATGTTTAATCAGCAGCACCTCAGCCTCAGTAATTATCCCCAAAGTCCCTTCGCTGCCGATAAAAACATCTATCAAGTCGGCATTGGAATAATTGAAATAGCCCGCTGAATTTTTGATGGCAGGCAGCTGATACTTAGGCAAAACTATCGTTTTTTTGCCCTTATCAGTATCAAAAACAATCGTCCCGCTATCGTCGGCAAAGTATTTCCCCCTTTCAATTCGAGCCTCCGAGCCATCGGTAAAGATAATGTTGATGGCATTGACATATCGACGCGTCGACCCGAACTTATACCCCCTCGCCCCGCTGGCATTGGTGGAAATGTTCCCACCGATAGTTGCTTGCTGCTCGGTTGGGTCGGGGGCATAAAGCCATTTCTCAGCCATAGCCCTATCTTTTATGTCGCAAATTCGGGCGGCAGCCCCGACTTTCATCACCCCCCCAAGCGGCATTCCCTTAAACCGAACATTCTTAAAGGTAATTTCTGTAGAGAGCATATCGACAATCCTGCCGAAATTGCTAAAGATTTCAAGCGACAAAACCGCCCCGCCATAGGGCAGACCCGCCCCAGTGTTGCCTGTCAAAGCCCCACAAACAGTCACGGGTGTCCCTTCTGCGGCAGCTTTTACGATGAAATTCTTAATATCCTCGACGCTTTCGGCAATTGCGGCATACTCTGCATAAGCACCCCTCATCCCCGAATTATCCTCAAAATAGCTTTCAATCGAACTTTTGTCCCTTTTTATTATCATAGATAACCTCCTTAAAATGTCGCTGATAATATTCATATGTATGATACTTGCTTTTTGTTGTCAAACAACCCAAAAAAAACCTCAAAAACTCCGGATTTATATATGAAAAAGCCCCCTCTTTTCCCGCTTGATTGATAAAAATCGAAAATGTAGTCTAAGATTTACAAAAAAAAGGAGGACATATGAGCTATTGGACTGACCTAAGCATTGAGTTTGCCAATCAAAGGAACTATTTGGACGAATTGTTCAAGATTTATCCAACCATACCAGAGGGCATTCGGGTTATCAATAAAAATTTATGGAAATATGTTGAAGACAGCTTCAATGCCCGTGATAACATTAGTTTGATTACCAATTTGTTGCGTTTAGATTTTTTCCCTATCAAGGATTCATATGTAGCATACCTAAAGAGAGACCCTTCCTCTATCCAAAGAAACCCGAATACTATAAATCGGCTCTGTGGAAGGCTCTATGAGATGGGGTTGGACGCAATGTTTGAAAAATGTTCTGCCCCAAAGGAAACTAATAGGCAAATCGGACCTTTGTTCAAACGCTGGCTCTCTAATGGTGGGTTGGGCATAAAAACAGTTGGAATTGAGAGGTTTCAAGAAACTACGGAGAATGCTATTTTGGATGCTTCTGATACTGAAATGAAAGATTGGTGTTCTAAACACTTAAACTATTCTCGCAATAAAGGATTGGATTTTGTGGGAAGGTTCAATAAGAAATATGTTGTTGGGGAGGCAAAGTTTCTATCCGATTTCGGGGGGCATCAAAATGCCCAGTTTGCTGATGCCATTGCTACCCTAACCAATTCATCGCTCAAGGCAACCCCGATTGCTATTTTGGATGGGGTGCTGTATATAAAAACGAACAATAAGATGTATAAAGACATAACAACAACATATTCAAACTTTAATATTGTCAGTGCTTTGTTGTTGCGAGAATTTCTTTACTCACTTTAGGAGCCATCGATGGAATTATTTTATCCCAGAAAAAAAACAATAACCGAAATCCTTAATACCTTTCCGCCCTGTAAATTAAGCGGAGAGTTGCCCTCAAAAAATATGCTTATAAAAGGGGAGAACTTTTCTGTTTTGCAGGAATTAAGGCAAAGCTATAGCGGAAAAGTCGACTTGATCTACATAGACCCACCGTTTTCCACCAATAAAACCTTTACTTTTGGGAGCGACAGAGCAAATACCATAAGTATGGGTGAGGACGAAGGAATAGCCTATGCCGACAACCTAAAAGGCTTTGATTTCATTGAATTTATTCGGGAACGTTTAATTGCGGCAAGGGAACTGCTGTCTGATGAGGGGTCAATATATCTACACACGGACTATAAGGTGGGGCATTACATAAAAATCATTATGGACGAGATTTTTGGCATTGATAATTTCAGAAATGACATAACAAGAATTAAATGCAACCCCAAAAATTTCTACCGCAAAGCCTATGGGAACATAAAAGATATGCTTTTGTTTTATTCAAAAACGAAAAATTTAATCTGGAATGACCCCAAGCTGCCTTTTAATCAGACTGACAAGAACATTTTGTTTAAGAAAATCGACAAAAATGGTCGGGCATACACAACGATACCCCTGCACGCTCCCGGTAAAACAAAAAATGGTGCTACTGCTGGTTATTTTAAGGGACTAAAGCCCCCCGATGGACGACATTGGCGTTGCAGCCCTCAAGAGCTTGAAAAGTTAGATTTGGCAGGGTTGATAGAGTGGTCGGCAAATGGCAATCCCAGAAAAATAATATATGCCGATGAAAAAGACGGCAAAAAAATGCAGGACATTTGGGAGTTTAAGGATTATCAATATCCCGTTTATCCCACGGAAAAGAATATCGAGTTACTAAAAACCATTATTTCGGCATCCTCAAACAGCAACAGTCTTGTCTTGGATTTTTTCTGCGGGTCGGGAACCACTTTGATTGCAGCTCAAGAGTTAAACAGACGTTGGATAGGGATTGACCAGTCGCAACAAGCAATTAAGACAGTCCAAATGAAATTAAAATCTCTCCCCAAAACCCTGTTTTCAAATATTGACTATGCCTATTTAGATGCCCAAACCCTTGATGAAAAAGCTGTGGCAAAACATATCGCATAAACTGCCCGCAACACCCATATCTCCGTGCATTGCTTGACAAAAAAATAGCCGCTAAAAAGCGGCTATTTTTTTGCCTGATAGTTTTGTGGGAGGTTAAAACAATTTCTCACGATCTCGGGTGGGAGTTCTTGTAAACTTTTTTAAGGGTTTCGACTGTCACGTGGGTATAAATTTGTGTCGATGAGAGTTTGCGGTGGCCTAAAAGTTCCTGAACAGTCCTCAAGTCGCAGCCGTTGTCTAAAATGTGCGTCGCGGCGGTATGCCTCAAAGTGTGCGGGCTGATATGCTTTTTTATCCCAGCAAGTTTGGCGATGCGGTATATGATGCTGCGCACTGCCCGCTGGTCTAAACGTTTGCCGCTAT
>JAITBH010000058.1 GCA_031283745.1 Candidatus Ectomicrobium neotermitis
ATCGTTTAGTATGAAAACGCATATGGTTATTGCAAAGCACCCCATCAAGATATAAGCCCCCGAAGCGATAGACGATATAAATGCGGGCATACCGTGCCGAACCGTTAACTGCACAACTAACATCATCACAGCTATCAAAAAGGCAAGACCCAAGATGATGTATTTGTAAGGGGCGGCAATACCCAAACCCATATTTATACGCAAAGCAATATAGATATGGCACAAGAAAAAGACGGGCAAAAAGATAAAAATCATTGTTTTTTCAAACCTCCTATAAGTTTTTTCCTCAAAATTAACGCCAAAACGATAGCCAAAAATCCACCGATCATAGTTGTGGGGTCAGCTCCAAGATGTGTTGCACCATATCCTGCTAAGACGCTCCCTATTGGTGCTATGCCGTAAAGAGACATAAAAAATCCGATTATTATTCCCCTATTTTCAGCTGGAGCCGTCACCTGTATCAAGGAGTTTGTCAGCCCCATCATCAAAACGAAAGAAAACCCGATGATCACTAAAAACAGGCAGGCGGCATAGAGATTTGTTATCAGCCCAAACATAAAAATCCCTATCGATGACGCTATCGACGAGTAGAGAATAATCTTTTCTATACCTTTGAGGGATGTTCTTGAGGCTATGGCAAAAGTGGCAAATAAAGCGCCCGCACCAATTGATGTCATAAACCAACCCAAACCCTGCGCCCCCAGATTGTAAATATCCTTAACGTAAATAGGTATCAAAACCATCAAAGCTGCAAACAAAATGCCCATAAACAGCAGCTGTATCAATAGATAGCCCACTCTGACATCGCTTTTGATGAAATTTGCACCGATCTTTAGCTGTTCACGCAACTTAAAAGAGGTTCTTTTTATCTTTTGAGCAGTGATTTTCATTTTCAGCAAGGCAGCTATAGCAAAAAGATAGCTCAAGGAATTGAGCAGAAAGCAAACTCCTATATTTATCTGGGCAATAATTATGCCCGCAAAAGCCGGCCCGATGACCCTTGCAGTATTAAAAACGAGAGAATTTAAGCCGACTGCGTTCATGATGTTTTCTTTAGGAACCAAGTCTAAGACGAAAGATTGCCGAAAAGTCATATCAAAAGCATTGATGATGCCATTAACGGATGCAAGCACAACTATATGCCATACCTCCAGAAAGTCAAAAATGGTCAAAATGGCAAGGAAAAAGGTTGTGGCAAACAGTGAGGTCTGCGTGATGAGTAGAAGAGTGCGTCGATTTATCCTATCGGCAATGCTCCCGGCAAAAGGGGAAACCAAGAGAATGAAGATCTGGTCTAAAAACGCCACCAGCCCCAGCATTTTTGCCGAGTTTGTGATGGTATAGACAAGCCAAGGCATGGCAGTGAGCTGTAGCCAGCTCCCAGTTGTAGAAACAGCATGGCCCATAAAAAACAGTCGATAGTTTCTGATTGATAAGGATTTGAAAATTCGAGATGAAAAGCGGGGCATTATTGGTTCCTGCCTTTTAACTGCAAAAGCAATTTCTGCCTCGTTTTTGAAAGGAAGTCTGTTGCGGCGGGGGAGAGGTAGTCGGGATAAGACCAAGCGAGCTTTATAAAGCCCTCATTCTTTTTATAGATGGTCGTAACCTCTCCAAAAATACCTTTAGCAAGGTAGATGCGGTGGCTGAAGTTTTTTGTGGTCGCAAGAACTACATTTGCCTGCGAAACATAGCCGGGGTCGATATTGATAGGTCTTTTGCCCCCATTTGACAGCTCGTCTTCAATGGAATTTGTGAAAATTTTGATGTCGGCAAGGCTGCCCGCATAAACTAAGTCCTCAAAAGATACCCAGTAGCGGGTTAAGCTCGTGCCCATCTCTTCATTATAGTAGGTGCTATAATCAAAAGGTGTTTTGCCGCTCTGTAAGTCTATTTGCCCAAACTTGCCCTCAAGTTCCCCCAAAGCTTTCTTATCAATATCGGTGCTTGCAGATATTAGACCGCAAAAAAGCTTAACTTTGATGTCTCCACCTATTCTACCCATAGAAATCCCTCTTTTTGTGAATTTTTTTATGAAAAATCAGCATTCTTTGATTTTTTGGCGATTAGACTTGAAGTTTTTCCTAAAAAAGCAACACTGCGGGGAGTTGTTGAGGGAGGCAGCAGGGAAAGCTCATCTAATGTCGAGTGTCGGGCGATTATAGCACAACTAACTTATGGTATAATCGGCTCGAACTGAAGAGGGGGGCTTTAGCGGCCAGTTTGGAGCAAAAAAGCCTCCTTTTTTTTATTCCAAAGATCTCAAAATTAGCCAAAAACTGGCAAAAAACAGGCAGGAAAACAAAAATGAAAACAGTAAACACCAAAAATGCCCCAGCGGCAGTAGGGCCTTACTCCCAAGCTATCATAGCGGGAGCTTTTTTATTTGTATCGGGACAGATACCAATCGACCCAAAAACCCAAACAGTTGTAAACGGACAAATCAAAGATCAAACCCACCAAAGCCTCCAAAACTTGAGAGCAGTTATTGAGGCGGCAGGGTCATCTTTAGGCGATGTTGTCCGTTGCGGAGTGTTCTTAAAGGATATGAACGATTTTGCGGCTGTAAATGAAGTTTATGGTGAGTTTTTTAGCACTCATAAGCCTGCCCGCTCTTGCGTGGAGGTTTCAAGGCTGCCAAAAGATGTTCTCGTTGAGATAGAAGCTATAGTTTATATAGGAGAGGAGAAAAAATGAGCATAAAAAACATTGTTTTTGACTTTGAGCAGGTATTCGTCAGATGGGAGCCGTTTAATGTCTTCAAAAGCTATCTAAAAAGCAAACTTGAGATGGAAAAACTCTTAGAAGAGATAAACCATCACAGAATTAGCACCGAAAGCGATAAGGGCAACGGGTCTTTTTCCGCCTTGCTAAGGAAAACCGCCGAGGATTTTCCGCATTACAAGGATATGCTTTTAGATTACGATGTTCGCTGGGCTGAAACGATGAATGAAGTTCCGGGTGCGGTTGATCTGGTTTTAGACTTAAAGAAGGCGGGGTATAAAATTTATGGGCTGTCCAACTTTTCATCCGATAAAATTAAAGATGTTTATGAAAAGTTTGACTTTCACAGGCACCTTGATGGGGCAATTGTTTCGGCTTTTGTCAAAGTTGTTAAGCCCAATATAGAGATATACAAGCTGCTTTGCGATAAGTATCACATAAAGCCCGAGGAGACTTTGTTTTTTGATGACAGAGTTGAAAATGTAGAGGGAGCAAAAGCCGCAGGAATGAAGGGATTTGTCTTTATCTCCCCGCAGCAAGCCCGCCAAGCCCTAATATTGGCAGGAATAAAAATCTAAAGGGAAAAAAATGAACAGCAAAGCCAACAGAATGGTGGACGCTAAACAAGCAGCACAAAAAATAGCTTTCTCACCGTTTACCTTTCATTCTGTAATCGCTTTGCTTGAGCTGGGCATACTTAAAATTGTCGACGATGCCGGAAAAGCGGGCATCAAGCTTTCCGACATTTCACAACAGAGCAAGGTAGGGGAATATGCCGTATCGGTTTTAGTTGAGGCGGGGATAAGTGCTGAGGTTTTAAGCCGACAAGGAGACAAAATCCTTTCAACAAAGACCGCCCAGTGCTTTCTTTATGATGAAACTACCCGCATAAACATAAATTTCATCAAAGATGTCTGCTACAAAGGTGCTTTTTACCTTACAGACAGCCTCCGGAGCGGTAAACCTGAGGGATTGAAAGTTTTTGGAGACTGGAAAACCATATATGAGGGGCTTTCTGAGCTGCCCGCTGAGGTTAAAAAGAGCTGGTTTGCCTTTGACCATTTCTATTCAGACGATTCTTTTGCTCAAGTCCTGCCCATACTCTTAAAAAATCACCCAAAACGTATTTTTGATATTGGCTGCAATACTGGAAAGTTTGAGTGCAGCCTCTTTGCACATGGATATAAAGGGGAAATTGTGATGATTGATCTGCCCCAGCAACTCCAAACAGCTTTTTCTAACCTCACCCAAAACGGTTTTACCCACAACTTCTCTCTTTGCCCGATGGATATTGTCGACAAAAATTCCATCCTTCCTGATAATCCAGATATTATTTTTATGAGCCAATTTTTGGATTGCTTTTCAAAAGAGCAGATAACCGCCATATTAAAAAAGGTGTCGGCAGTGATGAGCAAAAAGACCATTTGTTATATCTTAGAGCCGTTTTTTGACAAACAGACCTACCCCGCCGCAGTGTTTTCTTTGACGCACATATCCCTCTACTTTACAGCTATGGCTAATGGGCAGAGCAAGATGTATCAAAGCAGCGAGATGATTGAGTGCATAAATGAGGCAGGTTTAGCAGCAGCACAAATTCACAACAAAATAGGCAACTACGAATACACTTTGATTGAGGCGGTCAAGAAGGCTCATTAAAACGGGAGAAAAAATGGATAAAGCAAACAAAATAGCCCTCGTGACGGGCGCAAGTAAAGGAATTGGGGCAGCTATAGCTAAAACTCTGGCTCGGGACGGATTTGATATTTGGCTAAATTATCGCTCAAACGATGATAAAGCTAATGAAACAAAAGCCGAAATAGAGAGGCTTAGCAGAAAATGTGTGCTTTTGAAGTTTGATGTGGCAAAGTATGAAGAAGTGGAAGCTGCCCTATCGCCCCTATTAGAAAAAGGGGAGATGCCTTTTGCTGTGATAAACAATGCGGGCTTTCGGAGGGATACCTTGCTCATCTGGATGAAACCGCAGGAGTGGCAAGATGTTATTTCGGTAACACTCAACGGCTACTTTAATGTCACAAAAACCGTCCTGCCCTTTATGCTTAGAAATAGAGAGGGCAGAATAATCAATATAGCCTCAGCCGCCGCTCATTTTGGCACGCCGGGGCAGGGCAACTATTCTGCGGCAAAAGCGGGGCTGATAGGTGCAGCAAAGTCTTTAGCTGTCGAGGTTGCAAAAAGGAATGTCTTGGTAAATGTAATTTCGCCGGGTTTTATTGAGACGGAGATGATTGAGGGGTTACCGACGGAGTTGATACTTAAAAATATCCCCTTAGGCAGGTTTGGGAAAGTTGAGGATATAGCGGAAATGGCAGCTTTTCTTTCATCAGAAAGGGCAGGATATATCACGGGCAGGGTTTTTCAGGTCGATGGCGGGATAGGCGGATGACAAACAAATATGATGCGGCAATTATCGGAGGGGGCATAGCAGGGCTAACCTCAGCAATTCTTTTTGCAAAACGGGGCAAGAGGACGGCAGTTTTTGAACAAAGCACTCAAATTGCACCCCTGCTTTCAGGTTTTGACAGAAAAGGAGTTCATTTTGAGACGGGCTTTCATTATTCAGGTTCTTTAGGTGCGGGCGAGGCAGGGGGATTTTTGTTTAGAGAGCTTGGCGTGGATGTGCCTTTAGAGCAATACAATGATCAGTTTTATGACGAGATGACGCTTTTGGGGTCAAACAGAACTTTCAAGATACCCACCGGCAAAGACCTCAAAAAAGCCTATATCGACTTTTTCCCTCATCAAAAAGAGGGGATAAACAAGTATTTTGATTTGGTCAGCCAAGCCATAGAGCAAACTCCATTTCTAAACATTCACAAAGACAGATTCTTGCTTGATGATATTTTTCGTTTTAACGCCTCAAGCAAAACGCTCAAAGAGGTTTTAGACGAGCTGTTTTCAGATGACGAGATAAAATCAATGCTGTCTTTTTCGTCAATTTTATACGGAACGCCCCCAAGCCTTGCCTCGTTTTTTATGCACGCCTACTCGGCTGGGGCAATGAATGAGAGCATTTGGAAGATAAAGGGAGGGGCAAGGGTTCTCGTAGAAGCGTTTAAGAAAGCTATGGAGAGTAGCGGGGTTGAGGTTTTTTGCAAAAAGAAAGCCGTCAAAATTGAGATAGAGGGCGATGAGAAAATTATTCACTTTTCAGACGGATCGACAGTAAAAAGCGATATTTGCGCCTCATCTATTCACCCCAAAGAGTTCATCAAGATAGCCCCGCAAGGTGTTTACCGTGCTAAAAATATCGAAAGGATTATGAATATCCCCGAAACGCCCGGTTTTTTTACAGTTTATGCAAAGAGTAGGTCGGGCAAGGTTTATAACTACACAAACAAGGCTTTTTTGCGGGACGGGAGCTATAAAAATGACAATAAGGATTTTATGTATATCAACTTCTCTAATCTCAAGCCCCAGGGCTTGTCCTTAATTTTGAGTGTTGACTCAAATAAGGCAGTTTGGGACATTCCAAAAGAGGATTACGCAAGAAAAAAAGAGGTTTTGCTCCAAAGAATAAAGGAGGAAAGTTTGCAGTATATGGGTTTTGATATGGACGACATTGAGGTTTTAGATATTTCTACCCCTGTTACATTAAATAGGTATGTGGGATATTATGGATGTTATGGGCCGATGCACTTAAACGCTGGGGCGGGCATTTTGCCTATCACAAAAATTGCAGGCTTATTTGTTATCGGTCAGGGTGTCATTTCGCCGGGCATAATAGGGGCAATGATTTCGGCTTTTTTGTTAGACAAAATCATATACGCAAGAAAGTGAGGGAAAAATGGAAAAAAGAATAGTGATCAGCGGAGTTGGGTCTATTTCACCTTATGGGGCAGGGGCAAACTTGCTATCAGAAAATATGCTGGCTCTAAAAAGCGGGATAGCTTTTAATGAAACGCTTTCAGAAATTCCAGATATGCCTTCGCATATTTCCTCAAAAGTCCCCGACATAGACTTTTCTTATATACCACGGCAGTTTAGACGCTCAATGTCGAATATGTCTTTATACGCTTATGGTGCTGCTGTGGAAGCTTTAGAAAGTGCAAAAGTCAGCGATATGGATGGGGTGGCGCTGTTTTTAGGCTCAACTATCAGCAGTATGCAGACTTGGATGGATTTTGCGGGCAAATATGCAGCAAAAGAATTTAATGAGGTTAAGACAAATGTGGTTTTTAAGGTTATGAACCACTCGCCGCTGACAAACTTGGCGCAAAGTTTGGGCATTTCAGGGCTGGGGCTGGGTGCAAGTGCAGCTTGTGCAACAGGTTTGATGAATATAGGGATAGGCTATAGCGCCCTAAAACATGGTCTTATTTCTAAAGCGCTCTGCGGCGGAACAGATGAGTATCACCCGATTATGACGGCATGTTTTTCCATTATGAATGCCGCCAGTTCGCACTTTAATGATAGTCCGAGCAGGGCGTCCCGCCCTTTTGACGCTAAAAGAGACGGGATAGTTTGTTCGGAGGGTGCAGGTATGGTTTTTATTGAACCTTTAGAGGATGCCGTAAAAAGAAATGCCCATATTTATGGAGAAATTATCGGTTTTGGCACCAATATCGACACAAAAAGCATATCGCACCCATCAAGAGCGCGTATAAGCCAGTGCATGGAATTGGCTATATCTGATGCAAAAATTAAGGCGGCAGAGATTGATTTTATAAATGCCCACGCTACAAGCACCGTTGCGGGAGATATTGAGGAGGCAAAAGCGATAGAGATGGTTTTTGGCAAAGCACCTTTTGTAAACAGCTTAAAAGGGCATATCGGCCACACAATGGCGGCAAGCGGAAGCCTTGAACTTATAGCGACACTCGATATGATGGAAAAAGGGAAGTTTGCCCCGACATTGAATTTAGACAATGTCGACCCTGCCTGCGGAGATATAAAATTGTTTAGCAAACCCACAGAACTTAAAGTAAGAACTTTTATGAAAAACAGTTTTGCTCTTGGCGGGACGAACTGTTGTTTAATTGTAAGGAGATATTAAGATGGAAAAAAAGACGAGAGATGAGATAGTTCAGATTGTCAATGAAGCACTGATTAAAGAGTTTGAGCTTAAATCTGAGCAGATGAAACCTGAGGCAAACTTTTTTACAGATTTGGGCTTAGACAGCCTTGATGCAGTGGATATGGTTATAGTTTTAGAGCAGGCTTTTAAGGTTAAGCTGAGAACAAAATATGAGATAGGAAAAATTATGACCTTAAAGGATTTATACGACTACATTGAAAACCTTATGAGTGAAGCGGCACAGCAAAATGGTTGAGTTTTTTAAGAGGGCTTATGCTTTTCCTTTTGTTGCGGGGACTTGGACGTGGCTGGCGGTAAGCGGATTTTTCGTTTATTTCTTTTTTTGCATAAGCGGGTTTAAGGAAAGTCGGGCGAGATCTTTTATCTACTTCCAAGGCAGAGTTTTACAAACGGCAGTTTTGTTTGTGTCGGCATTTCATAAAAAAATTATCAAAGGCACACCCATCAAAAACCCCTCCATACTTGTTGCAAATCACCCCTCCACCTATGACACTTTTGTTTTTTTCGACTTCGGAATTAAAAATATCGTTTATGTCGCTAAAAACTGGCCATTCCAGATTCCGTTTTATGGGAAAATCATCAAAGAGGCGGGATATATTAACACTGAGGGCAAAACTGCTGATGAGATTATCAGCCAAGCCAAAGAAAGATTAAAAAAAGGGCTGCATATCGGGATTTTTCCAGAGGGGACAAGAAGCGGGACTGAAATTGGCAGGTTTAGATCATTAGCGTTTAAGATGTCCATAGAAACGGGAGCAGAGATTGTTCCGTTTGCAATTAAAGGGCTTGGCGAGATGCTTGCACCAAAACAGATTTGGGCAAAAAAGGCAGACATCGAATATAAGCAGCTTGAAAAAATCTCCCCCGATAGGTTTTGCATGGAAGCCGGGGACTTAAAAATGGCAAAGGCAGTAAAAGAAATTATCGTTGAGGAACTAAATAAAGGTTTATAGCCGCAGCAAAATCATCGTGTAGACATAAAAAAGGGAGGATTTCTTTGAAATCCTCCCTTTTTCTATGGTTCCTCAGGTTCCTCTGTCGTTGTCGTGGTCGTGACCGTTGCCGGCAAACACCGAAATCCCTACCGTTTATGGCTGATAGTGCTGATTATTCTTTGTCCGGCCCTTTTTCCTCATCGCCTATTGTCTGGGGTGATATAGCTGGCTCAGGAGCAGACTCAGGATCGGGTTCAGGCTCAGGCTCAGGCTCAGGCTCTGGCACAGGCACAGGCTCGGGTTCAGGAGCCGGAGTTTCTATTTCAGTGATTGTCTCTTCTTTGGCAGGCTCAGGAGCAGGAGTTTCTATTTCTGGGCTTGGCGGTGCGGCAGGCTCAGGAGCAGGCTCAGGCTCAGGTGCTGGAGTTTCTATTTCTGGGTTTGTCTCTTCTTTAGCAGGTGCACTCTCTGCCCCCTCTTCGGCATCCTCTTCATACAAAAGCTCTCCAAGCGTAGGGACATCGTTTTTGTTTGCATATTTGCGGACAAGTTCTTTTTCTCTATCGAAATCTAACTTCTTAATAGAAGCCTCGATTTTCTTGCTCTTGAGGTCAAACTTAATGATCTTTGCCTCAACCTCAGTCCCAATATCTACTGACAGGGAACTTTTTTGGCCGTCCTCAGTCTTTATCTGGGGCATTTCAGTGTTTTTTATAAAAGCCTCAACACCTGCCTCAAGAGCGATGAAATAGCCAAAATCGTTTTTCCTTATCACCTTTCCTTTTATGATCTTGTCCTTCTTATACTTTTTGTAGGGGTCCTCTACGGTATGCTTGATTGAAAG